>JBCBYE010000658.1:0-2565 GCA_039816075.1 Pseudomonadota bacterium
ACGCCCCGTTCGGGCCGCCCGGAACCACCGCGCCGCAGGTCTCACGCCGGCTTGAACCGGGCGAAGCGCGCGTCCGCGGCGACTCGTGCGCTCATCTCGTCGCGCAGGGCCGCCACCGTCTTGACCGGGCGCATCACCACCTCGAACCGGCGGATCAGGCCGGCGTCGTTCAGGGTCAGCAGATCCACGCCCACGGCGTCCAGCTCTCCCACCTTGCACTGGAACTCCAGCGCCCAATCGTCGCCGGCGCCCAGGATGCGGCGATAACGGAACTCGCGGAACACCTGCATCACATGGCCCAGCACGGCGCAGATCGGCTCCGGTCCCGACCACTCCGCCCAATAGGTCGGGGGCAGGAACGCCGCGTCCTCGGCCATCAGCGGGCGCAAGGCCTCCGCGTCCTTGGCCTCCAGCGCCCGCAGCGCCCGCTCGATCGTCGGATGTCTCTCCATGGCACGGCAGATTGCGCCTCCCGCGCGCTCGGCGCAAGCGGCGGCGCCCCGGCCGCGCGCCTCGACCGCGGTTGCGCCCGCGTCCCGCGCCATGCTGCCCTCCGCCCCGACCAGCCCCTTGGGAGGAGACCGCCATGACCCGCGTCCTTTACGAGATCGACCCGGCCCTGCGCGCCGCGCGCCTGACGCTCAACCGCCCCGAGCGTCTCAACGCCATCGACGACGACCTGCCGGGGGAGCTGCAGGCGGCGGTGGAGCGGGCCAACGCCGACGACGCCGCGCGCGTCATCATCCTGCAGGGCGCCGGCCAGGCCTTCTGCGCCGGCTACGACCTTGCGCATTACGCCGAGAACAATCCGCGCAAGATCACCCAGGACATGCCCTGGGACCCCATGAAGGACTACGCGTTCATGTGGTCCAACACGCAGAAGTTCATGTCGCTCTGGCGCTCCATGAAACCGGTGATCGCGCGCGTGCACGGCTTCGCCGTCGCCGGCGGCTCGGACATCG
Source organism: Pseudomonadota bacterium (assembly GCA_039816075.1). Taxonomy (GTDB): domain Bacteria; phylum Pseudomonadota; class Alphaproteobacteria; order Rhodobacterales; family Rhodobacteraceae; genus Albimonas. The sequence goes on from JBCBYE010000658.1 coordinate 963, forward strand.
CGCTGTGCTGCGATTTCGTGGTCATGGAGGAAACGGCCCGGATCGGCTACATGCCCGCCCGCGTCTGGGGCTGCCCGACCACCGCCATGTGGGTCTACCGCCTGGGGGCGGAGCGGGCCAAGCGCATGCTCCTCACCGGCGACAAGATCGACGGGCGGGAGGCGGAGCGCCTCGGTCTGATCCTCAAGGCCGTCCCGGCGGAGCGTCTGGACGAGGAGGTCGACGCCCTCGCCCGACGCATCGGGACCGTGCCCGCGAACCAGCTCGCCATGCAGAAGATGATGATCAACCAGGCCATCGAGGCCATGGGCCTGAACGAGACGCAGCGCCTCGCCACGCTCTTCGACGGCATCACCCGCCACTCGCCCGAGGGGCTGGCGTTCAAGCGCCGCTCCGAAACCGAAGGCTGGAAGCGCGCCGTGCAGGACCGCGACGAGGGAACCTGGGACTGGACGGAGGATCGGCCGATCAACCCCTGACCGGCGACGGCGAAACGCCTGCGGCCTGCGCGCGGGTTGCGCGCGGGCGCCCCGCATGGTCAGGTCGCCTTATGGTTTTGCACGCTCTTTCCCATGGCTGACGCCGCCGCCGCGCCGCCCGACAGCGCCCGCGTCGCCCAAGGCATCGGCTGGATGGCGGCGACCACGCTGCTGTTCGTCTGCGTCACCGGCATCGTGCGCCATGTGGGGTCGGAGGTGCCGGCGCCCCAGGCGGCCTTCATCCGCTATCTCGCCGGCACGATCCTGATTCTGCCGTTTCTCAGCCCGCTGCTGCGCCGTCCGCCCTCCGCCGGGCGGCTCGGCCTGCACCTGGCGCGCGGCGCGGCCCATGCGGTGGGCGTGACGCTGTGGTTCTACGCCATGGCCCGCATTCCCATCGCCGAGGTGACGGCGCTCGGCTACACCGCGCCCATCTTCGTGACCATCGGCGCGGCGCTGTTTCTGGGAGAGCGGCCCAAGCTGCGGCGCGTGGCGGCGGTGCTGGCGGCGTTGCTGGGCGCGATGGTGATCCTTCGGCCCGGGTTTCAGGAGATCGGGGCCGGTCAGATCGCGCAGCTCTGCGCCGCGCCGGCCTTCGCCTGTTCCTTCCTGATCGCCAAGCGTCTGACCGACGACGAGGATCCCGCCGTGATCGTCGCGCTCCTCTCGGTCTTCTGCACCCTGGCGCTGCTGCCCGGCGCGATCCTGCAGTGGACGGAGCCGAGCTGGACGGAGCTGGCCTGGCTGTCCCTCACCGCGGTCTTCGCCACGGCGGGGCACTGGACCATGACCAAGGCCTATGCCTGCGCGCCGATCACGGTGACCCAGCCGGTGCAGTTCCTGCAGCTGGTCTGGGCGACGATCCTGGGCATCGCGGCCTTCGGCGAGCCCATCGATCCCTTCGTCATCCTCGGCGGCGGCATCATCGTGGGCGCCGCGACCTTCATTTCGCACCGCGAGCGGGTGGCCGCGCGCCGCGCCATCACCCCCACGGCGGCGCAGACCAAGTCCTGACGGCGCCCGGCCGCGCCGCCCCGCGCCCGAGCGGCTCCCCCGCCGGCGCCCCACCGCTGGCAGCGGCCTGCCTCGCCGTCCACGGCGCGCGGTGGGGGGATGCAGCCGCG
>JBCBYE010000688.1:0-2410 GCA_039816075.1 Pseudomonadota bacterium
CGCATGAGCAGGCCCACATGATGGTCGGCCGGCCCTACACCTCGGCCCCCCGCTACGAGTGGGAGGTGGGGCCGGATGGGCAGCGCTATGCCGTGGGCGGATCGGTGCAGATCGACATGGCGCCTATCGACGGCGATCCGGAGGCGACCGCCGAGAAGATGCGCGTGGTGATCGCCGCCGCCCTGGCGCCGGCGGAGCCGAGCCCGGCGGACCGCGCCATCGCCGCCGCCGCGCGCGCGCAGCTGAACGCGGCGCTGGCGGAGGCCGCGTCGCTGAACGCCGCCCGCCGCCGCGGCGACGCGCCGGAGGAGGGCGGGCCGAGGGTGGACGCCTACGCCTGACGGCTGGGGTCCAGGGCCGCGCCCGGGCGCGGGGGCCGGCGCGCGGGTCCGGCGGCGAAGGTCCGGCGGCGCCGAGGCGCCCTGGCTGCGGCGGGCCGCCCCGGGGGCGATCGCGGGGGGGCGATTACGGGGGGCGGCGTCGCCGAAAACCCCGGCGCCGCGGCGAAACGCTTCCTACATGACGGGGCGAACCCTGACCGATCCGCCGAAGGAGCCCCGGACATGACCCCCCGTCGCGCCGCCCGCATCCCGCGCGTCCGCCTGTCTCATTCGTACCTGCCTCGCGAGGCCGCCGAGCTGGACGCCGTCCCGCGCGAGGCCGCGGCGCCTGTCGCCGCGCGCCGGCCCCAGACGCGCGCTTTCGCCGCGCGATGCGCCGGGACGTCGCTCGCCGCCGCCCTGGCCCTGGTCGCTGCGGGTCTCGCCGGGCCCGGGACGTCTTCGCGGCCGGCGAGACGGTGCGCGCCTCGGCCCCCGCCGTCGGCTCCGTCCATCTGGCGGGGCGCGTGGTCGAACAGGACGGTCCGGTGGGCGGCGACCTTTATGCGGCGGGCTGGCGGGTGCGGTCGGCCGGCGCCGTGGCCGGCGACGCCTCGCTCGCCGGCGGCACGCTGAGCGTGGACGCGCCGGTGGAAGGAGCCCTGCGCGCCTTAGGCCGAGAGCTGACCGTGAGCGCCCCGGTCGGCGCGCTGCTGGTCTTCGCCGAGACGGTGCGCCTCGACGCGCCGGTCGCCGGCGATGCGCGGATCGAGGCGGAGCGTCTGATCCTGGGCCCTCGCGCGCGCATCGGCGGCGATCTGATGCTGACGACGCGGGAGGCGCTGGATCTCGCCGGCCGCGTGGCGGGCGTGGCGACGCTGGAGGCGGAGGAGGAGGGCGCGCCCGACCGGTCGTCGTCCTGGCGCGTCGCGCTGGGCGTGACGGGCGGTCTGCTGTTCGGCACGCTGGCGGTGCTCGCGGCTCAGGCGACGGCCTTCGCCGCGGCGCCGCGCTTCAGCGACGAGGCGGCCTTTGACATGGCGGAGCGGCCGTTCCGCATGGCGGGCCTGGGGCTGCTGACGCTGGCGGCGCTGGTGGGCGCCGTGCCGGTGCTGGCGGCGACCGTGGTCGGCTTGCCCGTGGCGGCGCTGGCGCTGGCCGCCGTGCCGCTGGCGCTGCTGACGGGCTATGCGCTGGGCGCCTGGGGCCTTGGCGCGGCGATCTGGCGGGCGATGGATCGGCCGGCGCCGGGCGGGCTGGGCGCGCGCCTGTTGATCGGTCTGATCGGGCTGGCGACGCTGTCGCTGCTGGGCCTGATCCCGTTTCTGGGCTGGCTGCTGGCCACGGCCGCGACGTTCGCGGGCCTCGGCGTGATCCTGTCGCGGAGCCTGGGCGGCGGCGATGCGGAGGCGAGCCCGGCCTGACGCCCGACGCCTGACGCTGGAGGCCCGGCGCCCGGCGCCGCGCCATGGGCGATGCCGAGCCGCATCGTCGGCGGCCCCGGCCCGCTGCCGGAAGACGTCGCGAGGACCGCTCGCCCGTTGGGGCGAGGCAGGCCCGAGCGACGGGTCCGGCGGCGTCGCGTGCGCGCCGGCACGCCGTTCGGTCGAACGGTGTCGGCGATGCTGGGGCGGAGGGACCGCCTTCAGCGCGCGCCCATGCCCAGGCGCATGGCGGCCTGCCGGACGGGTCGCGTGCGGTGCAGGGCGGCGAGGCCCAGGCGGCGGAGGTCGCGCACCGGCTGAGCCTTGGCCATGGCCGCGCGGTTGAGCGCGTCGACGCCGGTCACGCGCATCGCCATGTCCGGCCAACGGGCGCGATGGTAGCGGCTCAGCAGCGCCGGCGCGCCCGGATCCTCGCCGGCGCGCGTCGCCTCGCCGGCCAGCCGCGCCAGCGCCGCGGCGTCGGCGATGGACATGTTCAGGCCCTGGGCCCCGATGGGGGGCACCACATGCGCGGCCTCGCCCATCAGCGCGAGGCGCGGCCCGTCGAGCCGCGGCGCCAGCTGGCTGACGATGGGCCAGAGCGCCACGCGAGAAGCGAGGCGCAGCCGGCCCAGCACCCCGCAGGACCGGGCGTTCAGCGCCAGC
>JBCBYE010000205.1:0-7043 GCA_039816075.1 Pseudomonadota bacterium
CAGACGGCGCTCGCGCGGCCCGGCATCGCGCCCTACGTCGCCTCCAAGGGGGGGGTGGCGAACCTGACCAAGGGCATGGCGACCGACTGGGCGCCCAAGGGCCTGAACGTGAACGCCATCGCGCCCGGCTACTTCGACACGCCCCTGAACGCCGCGCTGGTCGCCGACGCCGACTTCACCGCCTGGATCGCCAAGCGCACGCCGCAGGGGCGCTGGGGCCGGCTGCCGGAGCTGATCGGGGCGGCGGTGTTCCTGGCCTCGCCGGCCGCAAGCTTCGTCAACGGGCAGACCCTGTTCGTCGACGGCGGCATGACCGCCTGCCTCTGAGGCCGGCGCGCTCATCCCGGACGCCGCACGCCCCAGCCGATCGGGCGGCGGCGGTTGCCGGGCAGCGAGGGGTCGGGGCCCCAGATCGCCTGGTACGTGTCGACGGCCATGCCCCGACGCTGCCACCGGCGGAAGAGCGCGATCAGCAGCGTCCACCAGGCCGCCAGCGCCCCCCACATCCAGACCGGCCCGTTGGCCAGCCACAATCCGCTGAGCACGCCCGACGCGGCCAGCGCCAGCAGGGCGTAGCCGGCGAACTTGTGGAAATGCTCGAAGGCCAGCCTGCGACGCGTCATGTCGAAATGATCGCCCTGAGGCGTCGCGTCCGTCGGCCCGCCCTTGCTGCCGCGTAGCCAGCCGGCGGCGAATTGCAGCGCGGCGAAGCCGATCACCGTCCAGCCCAGATACGCGTGGGCCGCATCGCCGGCGCCGCCGCGCAGCAGGATCGCGCCCAGCCCCGCCAGCATCGCGGCCCCGCCGGCGTATTGCAGGACCAGATGCGCCCGCCACCAGGCCTGATTGTCGAGCTCCCTGGGCCAGTCCTGGCCCGGCGCGATCTTCCAGAACCGCGCCGCCAGCACGCCCAGCGGGAACAGCGCGCCCCAGGCCAGCGTCATCAGCCGGCCGTGCCAGGACACCAGGGCGCCGACCTCGTGCGCGCGCCCCGGATCGATGGGCGCCGTCAGCCACTCGATCACCCCTTCACCGCCCCCGCGGTCATGCCGGTGATGATCTGGCGCGAGGCGACGAAGGTGAAGAGGATCGGCGGCACCGCCAGCAGCGTGCCCGTGGCCATGATGACGCCCCAGTCGATGTCGTGCTCGGTCAGCGAATTCACGATGGTCACCGGCACCGTGCGCGTGCCGCGGTCCGATAGGGCGTTCGCCAGCAGGAACTCGTTCCACGCGATGCGGAAGGTGAAGATCGAGGCGGCGGCGAGCCCCGGCTTGATGACCGGCAGCACGATCAGGAAAAAGACCTGGAAGGGCCCGGCGCCGTCGACCTTGGCCGCCTCCTCCAGCTGGATCGGCACCTGCACGATGAAGCTCTGCAGGATCCAGATCACGAAGGGCAGGTTCATCGCCACGTAGACCAGGATGATGCCGGCATAGGTCCCGTCGAGCCCGTACTGGAACGTCCAGATGCCGAACACCGGCACCAGCAGCACCGCCGGCGGCACCATGCGCATCATCAGCGTGGTCATGTTGACCGCGCCGCGCCCCATGAAGCGGAACCTCACGATGGCGTAGGCCGCCATCGTGCCCAGGATCAGCGTCAGGGCGGTCGAGACGATGGCGACGATCAGCGAGTTGCCCAGCGCACGCCCGAAGGTCTTGTCGCAATAGTCCACATGCGCCGGCTCGTACCAAAGCGCGTTGCACAGCACCGTCTCGTAGTTGCGCATCGTCGGCATGAACAGCATCGAGGACGCGTCGGACATGATGTCGACGTTCAGCTTCAGCGACGTCGCGATCATCAGCGCGATGGGCCCGGCGGACATCAGCGCCAGCGCCGCGATCAGCGCGTAGAAGGCGGGGTTGGGGCGGGCCTGCATGGGCTCAGTCCTCTTCGGCGGCGGCGCGCAGGCGGGCGGCGCGCGCCTCCTGCGCGCGGCCGTAGACGAACATCGCGACGGTCAGCAGCAGCAGCAGGATGAGCAGAAGGTTCGACATGGCCGCCGCCTCGCCCAGCTCCCGGAATTCCGACGCGGTGCGCGAGATGCGCAGCGCCAGGATCTCCGTCGACAGGCCCGGGCCGCCGTTGGTCATCACCAGGATCACCTCCAGCACCTTGAAGGCGTCGATCAGGCGCAGCAGGCAGGTGACGATCAGCACCGGCAGCATCAGCGGCAGCTTGATGTGCACGATCTGCTGCCAGGGCGTGGCGCCGTCGATGCGCGCCGCCTCGATGGCCGAGCGCGGCAGCGACTGCAGCGCGGCGAGCGCCAGGATGAAGATGAAGGGCGTCCACTGCCAGATGTCGGCGATGACGATGGAGGCGAAGGCCCAGCCCCCGTCCGAGGTCCAGGGCGCGCCGGGCAGCCCGACCCCTTCGAGCGTGCGGTTCACGATGCCGACGGACGGATGGTACATGTAGCGCCAGACCATGCCCACCACGATGGGCGCGATCATCATCGGCAGGATGAACAGCGTGCGCAGCGCCGCCATGCCCCGCAGCGGACGGTCGAGCAGCAGCGCCAGGCCGACGCCCAGCACCATCTCCGCCGTCACCACCACCGCGGCGAACTTGATCGTCACCCAGGCGCTTTCGGCGAAGGCCGCGTCGCGCAGCAGCCCGGCGTAGTTGCCCAGGCCCCGCCAATCCGCCTCGCCGATCCTCTGGCTGGGATTCCAGTCCAGAAAGCTGGCGTAGATCATGTAGCCGATGGGGTAGAGCAGCCCCACCGCCAGCACCAGCAGCGCCGGGGCCAGGAACATGTAAGGCGTCATGCGGGAGAGGCGTTGCGCGGTCATGGCGGGTCTTGGGATCCGTCGAAACGGCGCGGGCGCCGGGAGGATTTGTGCCGGGAAGTCTTGGGCCGGGACGTTTTGGGCCGGGAGGATTTCGATCGGGCGGCGGGATCGGGCCGGGTCCGGCCGGGGCGCGCGTCTCGGCGCGCCCCGGCCTCGCGTTCAAGGGCGACGGCTCACTGCCAGGTGTAGTAGCCGGCCTCGTCGAGCGTCTCGCGCGCCCGCTCGGCCACGCCGTCCAGCGCCTCCTGCGGGTCGAGATCCTCGGTCAGCACCTTGCTGAGGGCCGTGCCCAGATCCGCGTTGATCTTGCCCCAGACGGGAATGATCGGGCGCCAGTCGGGATCGGCATGCTGCAGCGCCTCGCCGAAGGTGGCCATGTGCGGGAACTTGGCATTCACCTCCGGGTCCGCATGGGTGGAGAAGCGCGAGGGGTTGCCGCCGGCCATCGCCACCATCTTGTCGCCGGTCTTGGAGGTCAGCCACTGCATCAGCAGGAACGCGGCCTCCTTGTTCTGGGCGTTCCTGGGGATGCCGATGCCGAAGCCGCCCGTCTGGCTGCCGCGGCGCACGCCCATCGGGTGCATGGCCCAGCCGACCTTGCCGACGACCTTCGATTTCGAGGGATCGTCGATCTGACCCGCCACCACGGTGGTGTCGAGATACATGGCCGTGTTGCCCTGCAGGAAGCTCGCCAGCGCTTCGCCGAAGGCGAAGCCCTGCGATCCCTCGGGCCCGCAGTCCACGATCGTCTTCAGCGCGTTCGCCGCGGCGACGCCCGCCTCGTTGTTGACGATGGGGTTCCACTGGTCGTCCAGCACGCGGCCGCCCAGCGGCGCGAGGTGCAGAAGGAACGCGTGGGAGGCCTGGTGACCCGACGCCGCGCGCGAGGACATGCCGCCCATGCCCGGCTCGAGCTGCGGGATCCTGCAGGCCAGCTCCAGCATCTCGTCATAAGTCTGCGGAACGTCGAGGCCGTGCTTCTCGAAGATGTCCTTGCGGTAGCCCAGCACCGACGTTTCCGAGCCGAACGGAATGCCGAACAGCGAGCCGGTCTTGCCCGGCAGATAGCCTTTGGCGCCGCCGGCGACGCCGATGTTCTCCACGTAGCCGTCGATCAGATCCTCGGCGTCGTAGGCGGGATCGGCCAGCTTGGGGTCCATGAAGAAGCGCGCCAGATTCTCCAGCTGGTCGGCGAACACATAGTCGGCCTTGGAGAACACCACGTAGGCGATCAGGTCGTAGTCGCCCTCGCGCTTGGTCAGCTCCAGCGTCTGACGCTCGCGCATCTTGAGGTATTGCAACTGGTCCACCTCGACCTCGATGCCGGTCTGCTCGGTGAACTCGGGCAGCACCTTCATCACCGCGTCGTAATGCGGGTGCGCCGGGAAGTTCACCACCAGCGTCGTGCCTTCGTAAGGCGCGTAGGGGTTCGCCTGGGCGGCGCCCGCCGCGGCCAGGGCGACCGCCGCGGCGGCCGTGGTCTTCAGGAATCTCATCATCTTGCGTCCTCCCTGTTCTGGTTGTCGTTCGCCGTCAGAGCGTCGCGCCGCTTTCGGCGTCGAACACCCGGATGTCCTCGGGCCGCACACCGAAGGACATTTTCTCGCCCGGTCGCGCGGGATGGCCGCCGGCCACCTCGACCAGCACCTCGGTTCCGCCGCAGCGGGTCACCAGAACCGATTGCTGGCCCAGGTACTCCGAGACGACCAGGCTCAGATCGATGGGCGCGCCCACGCCCGGATCGGTCGAGAAGGCCGACGGTCGGATGCCCGCGGTCGCCCGCGTTCCGGCGCACCCGGCATCCAGCCGATCCGCCAGTTCCGCGCCCAGGGGCAGAAGGAACCCGTCGCCTTGCATCCAGGGCCGCCCGTCCTGCACCACGATCTCTCCGTCGAGGAAGTTCATCGACGGCGTGCCGATGAAGCCGGCGACGAAGCGGTTCACCGGCCGCTCGAACAGCGCCTGCGGGCTGCCCTGCTGCTGCACGACGCCGTCGGCCATGACCACGATGCGATCGCCCAGCGTCATCGCCTCGATCTGATCGTGGGTGACGTAGATCATGTTCTTGTCGAGCCGCTCGCGCATCTCGGCCAGCTCCGTGCGCATGCGCGCGCGCAGCTTGGCGTCGAGGTTCGACAGGGGCTCGTCGAACAGGAACGTGCCCGCGTCGCGCACCAGCGCCCGGCCCATGGCGACGCGCTGACGCTGCCCGCCCGACAGCTCCGCCGGCTTGCGGTTCAGCAGATGGCCGATGTTGAGCATCTCCGCCACGCGCCGGACCTTGTCGTCGATCTCGGCCTTGGGCGTGCGCTGCAGGCGCAGGGCGAAGGACATGTTCCGCGCGATGTTCATATGCGGGTAGAGCGCGTAGTCCTGGAACACCATCGCGATGTCCCGATCCTTGGGCTCCAGCAGAGAGATCGGGCGGTCGTCGAACCAGATCTCGCCGCCCGACGGCGTCTCCAGCCCCGCCAGGATGCGCAGCGTGGTGGATTTGCCGCAGCCGGACGGACCCACCAGCACGGTGAACTCGCCGTCCTCGAATTCCAGATCCAGCGGCTGCAGAACCTGCACCGCGCCGAAGCTTTTCTCGATCTTGTCCAGACGAATGCGCGGCAAGCCGCTTCCTCCCTCGCCCGTTATGTTTGTTACCGGTAACAGTCCAAGCTGCGGCGTTTGCGCGCAAGCGCCCCCGTGATAAACCAACGTTAGCGCTAACGCTTCGGGGCCCAAGCCATGGAAAAACCGGCGAAAATCGCGGACGTGGCCGAGGCGGCGGGGGTCTCCATCATGTCGGTCTCCCGCGCGCTGCGGGGCATCGAGGGCGTGTCGGAGGCGACGCGGGCGCGCATCCTCGCCGCCGCCGAGGACCTCGGCTACGTGCCCTCGCGCCTCGCCGGCGCGCTGGCCGGATCCACGTCGACGCTCGTTTGCATCTCGGTCCCCACCCTTTTCGACGCGGTCTTCGCCGAGATCATCGGCGGCATGCGCGAAACCCTGGCCCGCGCAGGGCTCGAAACGATCATCGAAACCTCGGACTACGATCCCGCGCGCGAGGCGGCCTGGGTGGCGCGCATGGTGGAATGGTCGCCCGCCGCGCTGGTCCTGTCGGGCGTCGACCACGCGCCGCGGACGGTGGAGCGGCTGCGCGGCGCGCGCATGCCGGTGATGGAGCTGTGGGACGTGGCCGAGGACCCGGTGGACCTGAACGTGGGCGTGGATCACCGCGATCTCGGCCGACGCATGGGCGCGCATCTGGCCGGTCTGGGCTATCGCCGCCCGGCCTATGTGGGCATCACCCCCGGCCGCGACCCCCGCGCGGAGAAACGCGCCGCAGGGCTGGCGGAGGCCTTCGCCGAGGCCGGCGCGTCCCTGCAGCAGGCGCGCGTGGACGCGCCGCCGAGCTTCGAGGCGGGGCGCGACGGCGCGCATCTGGCGCTCGGCCTTTCGCCGCGGCCGGACGTGCTGTGCTTCGTCAACGACCACCTCGCCTTCGGCGGCCTCGCCGCCTGCGACGCCGCCGGGTTGAGCGCGCCGGAGGATATCGGCGTCGTCGGCTTCAACGGGCTGAACATCAACAACGTCCTGCCCCGCCGCCTGACCACCACCGCCACCCCGCGCGTGGTCATGGGCAAAGCCGCCGCGCGCCTGCTGGTCGCCGCCCTGCGCGGCGTGCGGGCCGAGCGGCGACTGGCCATGCCCGCGCGGCTGGAGCCGGGGGAGACGACGCGCCCGCAGGCTTGATGCCCCGAAGCGCGCCTGCGATGGTATCGATAACACGCCCCATCCCGGCCGCGCCCATGCCCCAAGCCAGCAAGCCCACAATGTCCGACGTCGCCCGGCTCGCCGGCGTCTCGCCCATGACCGTGTCGCGGGCGCTGCGGCCCGGCGCCTCGGTCTCCGACGCCACGCGCGCCCGGGTGCGCCAGGCGGCGGAGGCGCTGGGCTACGTGCTGGACCACACCGCCTCCACCTTCGCCTCGCGCCGCTCCGGCTTCGTGGCCATGACGATCCCCTCGATAAACAACGCCAATTTCGCCGAAACGGCCCGCGGGCTCGCCGACCGCCTGCGCGCCGGGGGGCTCGAGCTGCTGCTGGGCTACACCGACTACGACATGGTCGAGGAGGAACGGCTGGTCGAAGCCTTTCTGGGCCGCCGGCCCGAGGCGGTGGTGGTCACCGGCGGCTCGCACACCCCGCGCTGCCGCGCCCTGCTCGCCGGGTCCGGCGTGCCGGTGGTGG
>JBCBYE010000059.1:0-12156 GCA_039816075.1 Pseudomonadota bacterium
AGCCCGTCCGGCGGCGCCACCGGTCCGCAGGCGGCGCGGTCGCGGGCGGCCAGCGCCTGCGCCGCGCGCTCGGGCGGCCACTTGCCGGCGCCGACCCGCTCCAGCGTGCCGACCAGGCCGCGCACCTGATTGTGCAGGAAGCTGCGGGCGCGAAAGCGCAGGCGAAGCTCGGTGCCGCCCGGCGTGACGACCTCTTCCACGGCGATCTCGTCCAGAGTCTTCACCGGACTTTTCGCCTGGCACATGCTGGAGCGGAATGTGGTGAAGTCGTGCCGCCCGATCAGATGCGCCGCCGCCTCGCGCATCGCCGCGACGTCGAGCGCGACGGGGGAGCGCCAGGCCTGCCCGCGGTCCAGCGTCAGCGGCCCGCGGCGCTGCACGATGCGATAAAGGTAGCGCCGCTCCACCGCATCGAAGCGGGCGTGAAAGTCGTTTGCCGCGCGCTCGGCCCGCAGCACCGCGACGGGCGCGAGCTTGAGGTGCCAGTTCAGCGCTTCGGCCAGCCGGAACGGGTCCCAGGCCTTGGCCACGTCGCAATGGGCGACCTGGCCCGTGGCATGCACCCCGGCATCGGTGCGTCCGGCGCCGGTCACGCCCTCCGCCTCCGGCTCCAGCGCCCGCAGCGCATCCTCCAGCGCCTGCTGCACCGACGGACGGTCCGCCTGCCGCTGCCAGCCGCTGAACGGCCGGCCGTCGTATTCGATCGTGAGCTTGCAGCGCGGCATGGCGCGGCCCATGCCCGCGCCCGCCCTGCGGCGCAAGCCCCCTCGCCCCCGGCGGCGCGAGCGCTTACATGGCGTTCGACCGCTGGAGGGGGAAGGAGGCCGCGCCTTGGGCCTGTTCGACATCGTCGACGACGTCACGCGCCTTGTGGAGGACGCGCAGGACAGCGTCACGGGCCTGTTCGAACCGACCCTGCGCCTGGGCGTCACCGGCCTCAGCCGCGCCGGCAAGACCGTCTTCATCGCCTGCCTGGTGCAAAGCCTGATGGATCGCGGCCGCATGAAGCTGCTGAACGCGGAGGCCGAGGGCCGCATCCTCGCCGCCGCGCTGCGCCCGGGCCCCGATCGTCGCACGCCGCGCTTCGACCAGGAGGGGCACGTCGCCACCCTTCTGGGCGGCGCGCCGGCCTGGCCGGACAGCACCCGCTCCGTCTCCACCCTCAGGCTTAGCTTCCGCCTGCGGCCGTCGGGCCTGCTCGGGCCCATCTCCGGCCCTTCGACGCTGCATCTGGACGTTACGGATTATCCCGGCGAATGGCTGCTGGACCTGCCCTTGATGGAGCAGAGCTTCGCCCGCTGGTCGGAGCGCGCCCTGGCGGAGGCGGAGGAGCCGGCGCGCGCGCCCCACGCGGCCGACTGGCTCGGCGCCGCGCGCGCCGCGTCCGACGGCGCGTTCGAAGAGGCGGAGGCGCGACGGTTGGCGGAGGCGTTCACCGCCTATCTCGGCGCCTGTCGCCGCGACGGGCTATCCGGCCTCTCGCCCGGTCGGTTCCTGATGCCTGGCGACCTCGAAGGCTCCCCCGCCCTCGCCTTCGCGCCCCTGCCGCCGGGCGAGCGAACGCCCCTGCGCCGCGAGATGGAAAAGCGGTTCGAGGCCTACAAGAGCGCTGTCGTCTACCCGTTCTTCCGCGACCACTTCGCCAAGCTCGACCGGCAGGCGGTGCTGGTGGACCTGCTGTCGGCGGTCTCCGCCGGACCTCGCGCGGTGGAGGATCTGCAGCGCGCCATGGCGCGCATCCTCGAGGCGTTCAAACCCGGCGCCCCGTCCTGGCTGGCGCCGCTGCTGGGCCGGCGCGTCGACCGCATCCTCTTCGCCGCGACCAAGGCCGATCATATCCATCACTCGCAGCACGGCCGACTCGCCGGTCTTCTGCGGGCGCTGCTGCGCCAGGCCGCGGATCGGGCGGAGTTCCGCGGCGCCCAGACCAAGGCCCTCGCCCTCGCCGCCCTGCGCGCCACGACCGAGCGGACGGTGACCCGCGACGGCCGAGAGCTCGACGTCGTGCGCGGCCGCCTCCTTTCGACCGGGCGCGACGCGGCCCTTTGGCCCGGCGATCTGCCGGAGGATCCGGGCGCCCTGCTTGACCCGGCGCGGCGCGAGGACGGGCGCTGGCTGAACGGCGACTTTCAGGCCATGGCCTTCGCCCCGCCGCGCCTGACATTAGCGCCCGGCGACGGCCCGCCCCACATCCGCCTCGACCGCGCCGCCCAGTTCCTGATCGGAGATCGCCTCGCATGACCGAGACGCCGCGCGGCCCCGTGCTGATCGAAGAGGGCGATCCGGACCTCGACGGACCCGCGCCCTCCCCCGCCGACGCACCCCCGCCGCCGGAGGCGCTGCCCGCCCCCGGCGAAACCGCCGCCGGCGTCGCGCTGAAGGCCGCCGCCGCGCCGCCGCGCGCAGGGTTTCGCGCCGGGCGCTGGCTGGTCGCGGCCGTGGGGGGCTTCGTCTCGCTGGCGCTCGGCGTCGCCGCCTGGGACTTCGTCGCGGCGATGATCGCGCGCAGCGCCCTGCTCGGCGGGGTCGCGCTGGCCCTCGCCGGGGCCGCCGCGCTGGCCCTGCTCGTGCTGATCCTGCGCGAGGCCGCCGCCCTCGCGCGCCTGACCCGCGTGCAGGACATCCGCGGCGATGCGGAGCGGGCGCTGCGCGAGGCCGACCTCGCCCTCGCCCGCCGCGCCGTGGATCGCCTGACCACGCTGCATGCGGGGCGAGCGGAGACCGCGTGGGGCCGCGCGCGCTTCGCCGACCGCCGCGGCGAGCTGCTGGACGCAGACGCCCTGCTGGAGGTGGCGGAGCGCGAATGCCTCGCGCCCCTCGACGCGCTCGCCCGTCAGGAGGTGGAGCGCACGTCGCGCCGCATGGCCGCCACCACCGCGCTGATCCCTCTGGCCGCGCTCGACGTGCTGGCGGCGCTTTGGCTGAACCTCGGCATGATCCGGCGGGTGGCGGAGATCTATGGCGGGCGCGCTGGCGGCCTGGGATCGCTTCGCCTGATGCGGGCCGTGGCGACGCATCTGCTGGCGGCCGGCGTCATCTCCGCCGCCGACGATCTGGTGGGACCGCTGATCGGCGGCGGCGCGCTGGCCAAGCTCTCCCGCCGCTTCGGCGAGGGGCTGGTCAACGGCGCGCTGACCGCCCGCGTGGGCGCCGCGTCAATGGAGGTCTGCCGCCCGCTGCCCTTCGCCGCCCTGCCGGCCCCGCGGGCCGGCGCGCTCGTGGCCTCCGCTCTGGGCGGGCTCTTCGGGCGAAACGACTCGGACGAAAATCGCTCGGCCAACCGTTGACGGCCGAAAGTGTGAATCTAGATTGACGCTCCAGCAGGTTTTCGGATCTGCGACATCCATGTTGCGAACTCTCGGGCGGGCGTCGAATGGCGCGCCGCCCGTTCTTTCGCCGACCGCCGCCTAAAGCAGCGCCAGGACCGCCCCGATCATCAGCGCCGCCACGGCCGCGCCCGCCGCCCCGCCCGCCGCCGCGGCCCGCAGGACGCCGCCGTTCGGCGCCGGCGCCAGGGGCCTGGGCTCCTCCGCCAGGCGGGTCAGCGCCCGCTCCGCGATCTCCGGCATCCGCGGGCCGAAGCGGGCCAGCACCTTGGCCGTGGCCTGCGCATCGCGCAGCGCCGCCTTCGGCCCCAGATTGTCCCGCATCCAGGCCTCCACCACCGGCTTGGCGGTGCGCCACATGTTCAGGTTCGGATCGAGCGTCCGCGCCACGCCCTCCACCACCACCATGGTCCGCTGCAGCAGGATCAGCTCCGTCCGCGTCTCCATCCCGAAGCGTTCGGTCACGTCGAACAGATGCGCCAGCAGCCGCGCCATGGAGATGCGCGAGGCGTCCTGCCCGAAGATCGGCTCTCCGACCGACCGCAGCGCCTGGGCGAAGGTCTCCAGATCCCGATCCGCCGGCACGTAGCCGGCCTCGAAATGCACCTCGGCCACGCGGCGGTAGTCGCGCTGCAGGAAACCCAGCAGAATCTCCGCGTAGACCCGGCGCGTGAATGGGTCGATCCGACCCATGATCCCGAAGTCGAGCGCGATCAGCTGACCGCGCGGCCCGATCTTCAGGTTTCCCTGGTGCATGTCGGCATGGAACAGCCCGTCGCGCAGGGCCTGACGCAGGAAAACCTGGATGATGAAGGTCCCCAGCGGCACCAGTTCGAAGCCCTTGGCGGCCAGGTTCTCCACATCGCCGAGGGGCTCGCCGGTCACCCATTCGGTGGTCATCACGCGCCGCGCCGACAGGGCCCAGAACACCTCCGGCACCTCGAAACCCTCGTCGACCTCGGTGTTGATGCGGAACTCCGATGCCGCGGCCGCCTCCAGCCGCAGGTCGAGCTCGGTCATCGTGACGCTCTCGAAATGCTCGATCACCGCGGTGGGGCGCAGGCGGCGCGTGGCGGGGGCCAGCAGCTCCACCGTGCGGGCGATGAAGAAGAACGCGTCGATGTCGAGGCGAAACGCCCGCTCCACTCCCGGCCGCAGGATCTTCACCGCCACCGGGCGGCCCGTGCTCCGGTCGACCGCGCGGTGCACCTGGGCGATGGAGGCGGCGGCGACCGGCGGGCCGAATTCGGCGTAGAGCTCGGCGATGGGCCGTTCCAGCTCCCGCTCCACCTCCGCCCGGGCGATCGCATCGTCGAAGGGCGGGATCTTGTCCTGCAGCACCCGCAGCTCGCGCGCCAACCTCGGCCCGGCGATGTCCGGCCGCGTGCTCAGCAGCTGGCCGAACTTGACGTAAGCCGGGCCCAACGCCGTCAGCGCACGCGGCACCGGCGGCAGGTCCGGATCGCCGCGCAGGCCCAGCGGCGCCAGCGGCCAGCCCAGGATGCGCGCGGCCACCCGCACGGGGCCCGGAGCGTCCAGCGCCTCCAGCGCCTCGGCCATGGCCCCGGTGCGCTGGAACGTGGCCCCGGTGCGCGCCAGCCGCCAGAGATTGGCGATCACCCCCACGTCAGAGGCGCCAGCCCGAGTGCAGCGCCGCCACCCCCAGCGTGAAGTTGCGATAGCTCACCTGGCCGAATCCCGCCTCGCGGATCATGTCGGCGAAGGTCTCCTGATCGGGGAACTTGCGGATGCTCTCGACCAGGTACTGATAGCTGTCGCGATCTCCGGTCACCGCCTGACCCATCCGGGGAATGACGTTGAAGCTGTAGGCGTCGTAGGCCTTCTGCAGCAGGTCGTCGGTGACCTGGCTGAACTCCAGCACCAGCAGCCGGCCGCCGGGCCGCAGCACGCGATAGGCCTCGCGCAGCGCATCGGCCGGGCGCGTCACGTTCCGGATGCCGAAGGCGATGGTGTAGGCGTCGAAGCTCTTGTCCTCGAACGGCAGCGCCATGGCGTCGCCGCAGATCCAGCTCAGCCCCTCCAGCCCCTGCTTTTCCGCCCTCAGACGTCCCTCGTCGAGCATGCCCTGCGTCAGATCCAGCACCGCGACCTCGCCCCGGCCCTTCACGCGGCGCAGAAAGCGGAACGCGATGTCTCCCGTGCCGCCGGCCACGTCCAGAAGGCGCATGCCCGGCCGCGGCGCCATCCAGTCGATCACCGCGTCCTTCCACAGCCGATGCACGCCGCCGGACATCAGATCGTTCATCACGTCGTAGCGCGCGGCGACGGAGGTGAAGACCCCTTCCACCAGGCCCGCCTTCTCCGCCTCCGGCACGTCCTTGAAGCCGAAATGCGTGGTGGTTTCCGGCGACGGGGCGCCGGTCAGGTCTGCGCGGGTCAGGTCGCCGCCGGTCAAGTCGCTGCTGGTCAAGTCGGGGCGGGGGCCGCTATCGGGGTCATGCGTCATGGCGCAAAGCCTTAGCCCCGGAGGCGCGCGAAAGGAACATGCCCGAACTCCCCGAAGTCGAGACCGTGCGTCGCGGCCTGGCCCCCGTCATGGAGGGCCGGCGCCTGCTGGCGGTGGAGCAGCGCCGCCCCGACCTGCGCTGGCCCTTCCCCCCGCGGTTCGAGGAACGGCTCGCCGGCACGCGCATCGAGCGTCTGCGCCGCCGCTCCAAATACCTGCTGGGCGATCTCGGCTCGGGCGAAACCCTGCTGATCCACCTCGGGATGACCGGCCGCATGCTGATCCAGGGCGAGACGCAGGGCAGCTTCGTGCACCCCGTCCCCAACCTCGCGCAGCATGACCACGTGATCTTCGACCTCGAGGGCGGCGCCCGCGTCACCTTCAACGACGTGCGCCGCTTCGGCGCCATGGACCTGATCGAGGCGGGCGGCGAGGACGGCCACTGGCTGCTCAGGACCCTCGGCCCCGAACCGCTGAGCAACGGCTTCTCCGCCGCCCATCTCGCGGAGCGCTTCGCAGGACGCATCTCCCCGATCAAGGCGATGCTGCTGGATCAGCGAATCGTCGCCGGCCTCGGCAACATCTATGTCTGCGAGGCTCTGTTCCGCGCCGGCATCTCACCCCGCAGAAAAGCCGGCAACATCGGCGCCGTCAAGCTGGAGCGCCTCGCCCAGGCCATCCGGGAGGTCATCGCCGAGGCCATCGAGGCCGGCGGATCCTCGCTGCGCGATTACCGCCAGGCCACGGGAGAGCTTGGGTATTTCCAGCATGCCTTCGCCGTCTACGGGCGCGAGGGGGAGGTCTGCCGCACCCCCGGCTGCGGGACCGAGATCAAGCGCGTCGTGCAGTCCGGACGCTCCTCCTTCTTCTGCGGCGCCTGCCAGCGCTGAACCGCGCGGCGGGTTGAACGCCCGCGCGCCCTCCGCTACCACGCCGCTCCGCCCGAGGGGCCCGGCCAAAGCGGCCTCCGGCGCGCGACGAGGGACAAACAGCCTGAGGGGGGCCCGATGGCCTTTGCGACGCTGATCGTCGAGACCCGCGACCATGTGGGCCTCATCAAGCTCAACCGGCCCGAGGCGCTGAACGCGCTGAACTCCGAGCTGCTGGGCGAGCTGACCGAGGCGCTGCGGCGGTTCGAGGCCGACGAGAAGGTGCGCTGCATCGTCCTCGCCGGCTCGGACAAGGCCTTCGCCGCGGGCGCCGACATCAAGGAAATGTCCGAAAAGACCGCCGTGGACATGTTCCGCGACGACTTCTTCGCCGGCCCGCACGACGCCATCGTCGCCTGCCGCAAGCCGATCCTGGCCGCCGTGTCCGGTTACGCGCTGGGCGGGGGCTGCGAGCTGGCGATGCTCTGCGACTTCATCATCGCCTCCGACACCGCCAAGTTCGGCCAGCCGGAGATCAATCTGGGCGTGATCCCCGGCATCGGCGGAACGCAGCGCCTGACCCGCTTCGTGGGCAAGTCCAAGGCCATGGAGATGACCCTGACGGGCCGCTTCATGGGCGCCGAGGAGGCGGAGCGCGCCGGCCTCGTGTCCCGCATCGTGCCGGCCGACAAGCTGATGGCCGAGGCGATGGCGACGGCCGAGAAGATCGCCTCCAAATCCGCCGTCGCCACGGTGGCCGCGAAAGAGGCCGTCAACGTCGCCTACGAGACCGCGCTGGCCGAGGGCGTGCGATTCGAACGCCGCCTGTTCCACGGCCTCTTCGCGTCTGAGGATCAGACCGAAGGCATGGCCGCCTTCATCGAGAAGCGGGAGCCGCACTTCCGGGGTCGTTGACCCCGGCCCGGCGCGCATGTATGCACGCCCCTCGAAATTCAGATAGTCCAACGAGAGTCAGCAGATGGCCAACTCGCCGTCCGCGCGAAAGCGCATTCGTCAAATCGAACGCCGCACCGAGGTCAACAAGGCCCGGCGCAGCCGAATCCGCACCTTCATCCGCAAGGTCGAAGAGGCGATCGGCGCCGGCGACGCCTCGGCCGCGGGCGAGGCCCTGCGCCTTGCGCAGCCGGAGATCATGCGCGGCGTCAGCAAGGGCGTCATGCACAAGAACACCGCCTCGAGGAAGGTTTCGCGCCTCGCCAGCCGGGTGAAGCAGCTCACCGCCTGAGCCCGCGACGCGGTCGTTCTCGACCGGCGGTTTTCGCTCCGACAGTCCGATCCCGCCCGGCCCGGCCCGCCGCCGCGCTGGGCGCTTTTCGTGGCGGCCGTCGTCGTTCCGTCGCCGAGTCGTCATGTTCTCTTTTTCGTCCCGTTGCGAGTCACGGAGCGTTCCGGCTACGGTCTTGCCTGTAGCGCTCAGGCCGCTGCCAGTCCGAAAAAGTAAAACTGTTGGTGCTGCTCAAGTTTTATTGGGTCGGTGCAAATAATTCTTTCGTCTATTTTTTAAGAAAGCAGCCGAGTTTTGCTGCACGCACAAGCACTTGCTTGAAAACCGTCTCGCCAGGTCGACTTCGTCTTGATGCTTCCGTGGCCGCGCCGGTAGTCTGCCGAAGTGACTCGGGCTGAGCCACGACGGGTGGAACGGGAGAGATCATTGTCGCAAGGAGAGGTCATCGCCGGCGTGCCGCAACGGTCGCCGGCCGAGGCGTGGCAGGCGCTGGCGGGCGGACGCGCGCGGCTGGTGGATGTCCGCACGCGGGCGGAATGGACCTTCGTGGGACTGCCCGATCTCTCCGAACTCGGCGCCGATCCCGTTCTGCTGGAATGGCAGGTCTGGCCCGCCATGGCCCGGGCCGCGGACTTCGAATCGGCCCTGCTCGCCGCGTTCGGCGGATCGCCGCCGGCGGAGATCCATTTTCTCTGCCGGTCCGGCGCCCGGTCGCAGGCCGCGGCCTCGGCGGTGCAGGCGGCCGCGGACGCGGCGGGGCTTCAGGTCAGGTGCTGCAACGTGGCCAAAGGCTTCGAGGGCGATCTGGGGCCGGATGGCAAACGCGGCGGCGTCAACGGCTGGAAAGCCCGCGGACTGCCCTGGCGGCAGAGCTGACATGGCCGAAACCGAGCAGGAACGCGCGGCGAGGGCCGGCGCGGAGGGAGGGGTCATGCCGCAGCCGTTTCGCGCCGAAGGGCCGGCGGCGCCCGATGCGGCGGACGCCGCCGCCTGGGAACGCATGCGCGCCACGATGCGTCGCGAGGTCGGCGCGGCCGCCTTCGACAGCTGGATCGCCCGCCTTCGCCTCCGCGGCGCCGACGTCGCCCGTCTGCGGCTGGAGGCGCCGACCGCCTTCATCGCCCGCTGGGTGGAGCGCGATTACGGCGCGTCGTTGAAGGCCGTCGCCCTGCGCGAATTCGGTGCCGCGCGACGCATCGAGATCGTGGCCGCCGAGGAGGCGTCCGCAGGCGCCGAGGCCGCGAAGGACGTCTCGCCCGCGGCGGGCGTCGTCCCCCCCGTCGCGACGGCGGGCGGGACCCGGGGCCGCCCGACCGCTTCGGCGGCATCTCCCGCGTCCGGCACGAGCGCCTCGGCATCCGCAACCGGGCTCGGCCCCGGCCCCGGCCCCGGCGCCTGGTCGGCCCTTGCCGGCGCGCCCAGCATTCCGCTCGACCCGCGCTGCACCTTCGACACCTTCGTGGTCGGCAAGCCCAACGAGCTGGCCCATGCCGCCGCCCGACGCGTGGCCGAAGGCGGGTCGGTCACCTTCAATCCGCTGTTTCTCTACAGCGCCTCCGGCCTGGGCAAGACGCATCTGATGCATGCCATGGGCTGGGCCCTCGCCCAGGCGCGGCCCGAGGCGCAGGTGGTGTTGCTGACCGCCGAGCAGTTCATGTACCGCTTCGTGCAGGCGCTCAAATCGCGCGACATGATCGGCTTCAAGCAGCTCTTCCGCTCCGTCGACGTGCTGATGATCGACGACGTGCAGTTCATCGCCGGCAAGGACAGCACGCAGGAGGAATTCTTTCACACCTTCAACGCCCTGGTCGATCAGGGCAAGCAGGTGGTGATCTCCGCCGACCGCAACCCGGTGGACATCGACGGGCTGGAGGAGCGCATCAAGTCGCGCCTGCAATGGGGGCTCGTCGCCGATCTCCACCCCACCGATTACGAGCTGCGCCTCGGGATCCTGCAATGCAAGGCCGACATGCTGGTGCACGAGCATCCGGAGGTGCGCCTCGCCCCCGGCGTGCTGGAGTTCCTCGCCCATCGCATCTCGTCCAACGTGCGCGTGCTCGAAGGCGCGCTCAGGCGCCTGACGGCGTTCGCCTCGTTGGTGGATCGGCCCGCGGATCTGGACATGGCGCAGGAGTGCCTCGCGGACATTCTGCGGGCCACGGACCGCAAGGTCACCATCGACGAGATCCAGCGCAAGGTCGCGGCCCATTACGCGCTGCGCATGAACGATCTGCTGTCTCCGCGACGCTCCCGGTCGGTGGCCCGTCCCCGGCAGATCGCCATGTATCTGTCCAAGACGCTCACCTCCAAGAGCTTGCCTGAGATCGGGCGCCGCTTCGGGGGGCGCGACCACACCACGGTCATCCACGCCTGCCGTACCATCGAGAAGCTCAAGGAGACCGACAGCCAGATGGCCGAGGACATCGAGCTTCTGCGCCGCATGCTCGAGGCCTGACCTCGCCCCCGGCGCCCTCCGGCCCGCTTACAGACCCGTCTGCGATCGGCGGAGGCTGCGCCACGCCGGCGAAGCGCCGGCGCGCCGGCCCCCGACGTCGCTCTTACGCCGCCGCCTGCGCCGCCTGGCCCTTTCCGCGGGCCTCCTTGCCCAGGCGCGGTCCGCTGGATCGGGTGCGGAAGTACTGCACAAGTCCGCTCAGCCGGCTCGCCGTCTCGTTCACCTGACGCGCGCCCGAGGCGGCGACCTGCGCGATGGCGGCGTTGCGCTGGGTGGTCTCGTCGAGGCTCGCCACGGCCGCGGACACCTCCTCCACGCCCGAGCTCTGCTCCACGCTCGCCGAACTGATTTCGGAGATCGTGGCGTCCAGCCGGTTCACCAGGTCCACGATCTCGTCGAGGGACTCGCCGGCCTGGCGCACCGACACCACGCCTTCGGAGACCTGGCGTCCGCTTTCGTCGATCAGCTTCTTGATGTCGCTCGCGGCGTTGGCGGACCGCTGGGCGAGCTGCCGCACCTCCGCCGCGACGACGGCGAAGCCCTTGCCCGCCTCGCCGGCGCGCGCCGCCTCCACCGCCGCGTTCAGCGCCAGCAGGTTGGTCTGGAAGGCGATGCCGTCGATCACCGCCGTGATGTCGCTGATGCGGGCGGAGCTCGCCTCCAGCTGGGTGATGATCTCCACGCTCTCGGCCACCACCTTTTGGCCGGCCTGGGCCGAGTCCGAGGCGCTGCGCGACAGCTGCGTGGCGGAGCGCGCGTTGTCGGCGTTGCCGCGAACCGTGGCCGAGATCTCCTCCATCGTCGCGGCGGTCTCCTCCAGCGATGCGGCCTGACCTTCCGCGCGCGAGGCAAGATCGTCCGCCTCGGCGCCCAACGACTGGGCGGTGCCCACGATGTCGGTGGTGCCGCTGCGGATTTCCGCCACGATGCCGCGCAGACGCTCCACCATTTCGGCGACGTTGGTCTGAAGCTGGGCGAAGGCGCCGCCGAAGTCTCCTTGCATCTTTGCTTCGAGATCGCCCGCCGCCACGCCGGCCAGGGCGGCGCCCGCGGCCTGGATCCCCTCTTCGACCATGGCGATCAGGCGATTGAGCCCGGTCGCGAGCTCGCGCAGCTCCGTATCGGCGAAGTCGTCGGGCGCGCGGCGCGAAAAGTCGCCATGCCCGGCCGCCTCGACCACGTCGCCGAAGGCATCGCTCAGGCGGGCCATCATGGCCTTGCGGTCCGCTTCCGCCTGACGCTCGCTCTCGACCCGGCGATGCTCCGCCTCAGCCAAGGCAAGCTGCCCTTCGCGGAACACGCCGAGGGCGCGGGCCATCCGGCCCAGTTCGTGCCGCTGCTCCGCCCCCGCCACGGCGACGTCGGTGTCGCCGCCGGCCAGCCGGTCCATGGCGTCGGCCATGCGGCCCACCGCCCCGGCGATCCAGCGCCCGACGACCACCGCGATGGCCGCCGCGATCAGCGTCGCGATGGCGGCGCCGATCACGGCCGCCAGCCGCGACGCGTCCACGCCTGCGGCCGCGGCCTCCCCGCGCCTCGTCTGGCGCGTGCGCAGCGCGTCCAGCAGCGTCTCGGACGTGACCATCATCTGCGGTCCGAGCACGTCGAGCCGGGTCGTGAAGATCTCCGTCCGCGTCCGCGCGGTCGTCACCACGTCGTCGAAGGCTGCGACGAAGCCGTCCACGGTGGATCGCGCTTCGAACGCCGCGCCGCCCAGCCCGGCCGCATTCACCGCCGCGATCATCGTCTGCGAGAGGGCCTTGGTGCGCTCCAGCTGCGATTGCGCCTCTTCC
>JBCBYE010000812.1:0-1818 GCA_039816075.1 Pseudomonadota bacterium
CCTGGGCGGCGGCGGGCGGCAGGGCGGCGGCGGACGTGTCGGTCGCATCGAACATCTGCGGGCGGGCTCCTGGCGATCTGCGTGACCTCGGGGGGGACGTCGTCGCGACGTCGCCGGGCCGTGATCTGCGGCGTCATGGGCGCGCGCGACGGTCCGGAGCGGCGCGCGGCATCTCTTCGGTCCGGACGCAGCACGCGCCCGCTTCGTGGCAAGACCTAGACGCGGAATGCGGCGGGCGCGGCCCTATTTCCCAATTCTCACCGGGATTTGACGAGGCGCGACGAGGCCGCGCTGGCGCTTCGCCCCGCCCATGCGCAGTCTGCTTACCGATCAGGCACTCTTGCGCAAAGGCCGCCGCATGTCGGGACGATCGGACGCCGCCGCCCCGCGGGCGCAGACCGGCCCGCTGCTGGCGGCCGGCGCGGCGCTGCTGGCGATTGCGCTGCTGGCGGCCGATCAGGGCGGCGCGCGGCCGGCTCTGGCGACGCTGATCGGCGGCGTCGCGGGCCTGGCGCTCTACCATGCCGGCTTCGGCTTCACCGCCGCCTGGCGCCGCATCGTGCGGGAGCGTCGCGGCGCCGGCCTGCGCGCGCAGATGCTGCTGATCTTCCTGGCCTGCTGCCTGTCGTTTCCGCTGATGGACGGATGGCTGGCGCCCTGGGGCCTGACGATGTCCGGCTGGATCCTGCCCCTCGGGGCGGCGTCGGCCTTCGGCGCGTTCCTCTTCGGCGCGGGCATGCAGCTGGGCGGCGGCTGCGCCTCCGGCACGCTCTTCACCGCTGGGGGCGGGTCGGTGCGCATGGGCGTGACGCTGGCCGCCTTCGTCGCCGGCTCGGTCTGGGCGACGGCGCATTGGGACGTCTGGGCGGCGCTGCCGCGCATGGGCGGCGGCTCCCTTCTGCGGATGACCGGCGGGCCGGCGCCGGCGCTCGCGGCCATGGCGGCGCTGACCGGCGGCCTCTGGGCCCTGTCGGCGTGGGTCGAGCGGCGCGCCCACGGCGCGCTCGAGGTCCCGCGCCGCACCGGATCCTGGCTGCACGGCCCGTGGAGCCTCGCCGCAGGCGCCCTCGCCCTGGTCCTGGTCTGCTGGGCCACCTTCGCCGTGCTGGGCCGGCCCTGGGGCGTCACCTCGGCCTTCGCCCTCTGGGGGGCCAAGGTCGCCGCGGCGGGGGGCGTGGAGGTGCAGGCCTGGACCTACTGGTCCGGCTGGCGCGCCGGCGCCCTGCAGCGGTCGGTCTTCGCCGACGCGACCTCCGTGATGAATTTAGGCATCGTCGCCGGGGCCATGGCCGCCGCGGCGCTGGCGGGCAAATGGCGCCCCTCGGCCCGGCTGAGCGCGCGCGACCTCGCCACGGCCGTGATCGGCGGCCTGGCCATGGGCTACGGCGCCCGGCTCGCCTATGGCTGCAACATCGGCGCCTATCTGGGCGGGCTGGTCTCGGGCTCCCTGCATGGGATCTGGTGGCTGGTCTGGGGCTTCGCCGGCTCCGCGCTCGGCGTCTACGCCCGCGGCCTGCTGGCCATGGATCCGCCCCTCGCCCCCCGCCCCGCCGTCTGAGCGTCCGCTTCGTTCCCCCCAAGGAGGCCTTGCCGCCATGCGTTCCATCCTCGCCGCCCTCGCCCTGCTCGTCGCCCTGCCCGCCGCCGCCGAGTCCGTGGCGCCGCGCGAGGGCTGGCGGGTGATCGACACCGACAAGACCTACGCCGCGCTGCTGGAGGATCTGCGCGCGGCGGTGAAGGCCGAAAAGATGGGTCTGGTGACCGAGGCCGGCCCCACCGAGGTCGCCGCCAAGCGGGGCGAGACCATCCCCGGCAACC
>JBCBYE010000135.1:0-8475 GCA_039816075.1 Pseudomonadota bacterium
CGCCTACCTCGAGGACTAGGCCCGGCGCGGCAGGTCCGCCGCCTCGTCCACGTCCGCAAGCGTCGAGCAGCGGCGCACGCGCAGGCCGGCGAAGCGTTGCAGCGTTTCGGCGAGAGTGCTCTCCCGGCTCCACCGCACGCCCTCGAACATGCGCCGCGGGGACGCCGGCGCGCGGATCCGCTTGAGCCCGACGAGCCAGAAGCCGCCGTCCTCGGCCGGGCCGAACACGGCGTCGGCGCGGCGGAGCGCCGCGAAGGCGTCGGCGATGCGGGCGGGCGTGACGCCGGGGACGTCGGCGCCGATCACCACCACCGGGCCCGGCGGAGCGCTGCGCAGGGCGCGCGCCATGCGGGCGCCGAGGTCGCCGCCGCCCTGCGGCTGCCGGGCGACGCCGCGGGGCCAGACGCAGCTGCGCAGCCCTTCCCGGTCGGGAGAGACGGCGAGGCGCACCTGCCAGCGACGGTCCCGCGCCAGCCCCGCGATCACGCGCAGCGCCGTGCCGCGGAACCAGCGCGCGGCGGCGACGGTCCCGATGCCCCGGGCGAGCCGCGTCTTCACGCGTCCCGGCCGCGGTTCCTTGACCATGACCACGACCACGGGGGGGCGTCCCGCCCGGGCGCCAGGGGCGACGCGTCGCATGCGCGCGCCGCGCGCATCTTCGCGCAGGGCGCGAAGGCCGGCGGGGGACCCGCCGGCGCGACGCTGGGGCGCGCCCTTGCGCCGACGGACGCGAGGGGCGCGCCGGCGGATCAATGGGCGTAGTCCGACCCCTCGGCATCCAGCAGCAGCCGGATTTCGGACAGGTGCTTGGCATGGCTCGGCACGCCGTCGCGCGTGCTCTCGCTCCCCGCCTCGTCCGCCACCTTCGCCGCGGTCTGCTTGTCCAAAAGGCGCAGCGGCCGCGCGGTCGCCAGCGCGGTCAGATACGTCTCGCAGGCCCGTTCGAAATAGTAGGCGGTATCGAAGGCCTCCGACACGCTCTCTCCCACGGCCATGACGCCGTGATTGCCCATCACCAGCACCTTGATCCGCGGGTCCGAGAGGAAGCTGCACACGCGCTCGCCCTCCTCCTCGAACGCCAGGCCCGCATAGCCGTCGTCCACCGCGTAGCGTCCGTAGAAGGCGGCCGAGGTCTGATCGACCGGCGGCAGCGTCGAATCGGCGAGGCTCGCCAGCGCCGTGGCGTATTTGGTGTGCAGGTGGATGGCGCAGCCGATATGGGGGCAGAGCCGATGCACGGCGCCGTGCAGGCCCCAGGCGGTGTGATCCGGCGCATCCGCCCGCTCCATGGTCGCGGCGTCGTCCGCGTCGTACTCGATCAGGTCCGAGGCGCGGATGCGCGCGAAGTGCATCTTGTCGGGGTTCAGCAGGAACTTGCGGTCGTCGGTGCGCACGCTGAAATGGTTCGCGACGCCCTCGTGCCAGCCCATCTTGTAGGTCCAGCGGAAGGCGGCGGCGAGATCGCGGCGCTTTTCCAGATGCGGATCCGCGTCGAGCGCGGGCTGCGGGGCGATGCTGCGCATGGCTGCGTCCTTTCCTAAGGTCATGGCGGCGGAGGATGGAGCGGACGGGTCCGCCGGGCAAGCGCCTCAGCGCCCATAGCGCCGCGCCAGCCAGCGCGGGGAGGCCCCGGCATACCACAGCGCCAGCGTGCCGAGATTGCGGGCGCCGCGCCGCAGCCAGCCGTCGCGGCGATAGCGGTCGGCCGAGGTGCGCGCCACGGCGGCGACCTCCCGCGTCTTGAGCCGGCGCGCCAGGGCGACGTCCTCCATCAACGGCTGATCGGGAAAGCCGCCGGCGGCGCGGTAGACGTCGCGACGCACCAGCAGGCCCTGATCGCCGTAGGGCAGCCCCAGCAGGCGGGAGCGCCAGTTGGCCCAGCCGGCCGTCCAGGCGGCCGCCGCGCCGCCCTCGTCGAACTGCAGACGGAACCAGCCGGCGGCCTCCGGCGCCGTCTCCATGTGCCGGCGCGCGGCCTCCACCCAATCGGGCGACAGCACGGTGTCGGCGTGCACGAACAGCAGCCAGTCGCCGCGCGCGGCCTCGGCCCCGCGGCGCAGCTGACCGCCGCGGCCGGCCGGCCCGGTCAGCAGCACGGCGCCGGCGGCGTCGGCCACCTCCTCGATGTCGTCGAAGGATCCGCCGTCGGAGATCACGAGCTCCGCCACCAGCCCCTCCACCACGCCGGGCACGAGGGCCGCCAGGCAGGGCCCTATCCCCTCGGTCGCATTCAGCGTGGGGATCACGACCGAAACCGGCGCGCTCAAGCCGCCGCCTTGCGCATGATGATCAGGCCCAGCAGGCCCGCGACGCCGAAGCTGAGCGCCTGGGGCAGCACCGTGCCGTCGAAGGCCGCGCCCACCAGACCGCCGGCGACCACGCCGCAGACCGTGCCGCAGGCCGACATGGCGCTGGAGGCGGCGCCCGCCCGATCGCCCATGGGCGCCAGGCCCAGCGCCTGCACGTTGCCGAAGATGAAGGCGAAGCCCGATACGGTGACCGCGGACCAGGTCAGATACATCCAGAACGGCGGCGCCCCGTCGTAGAGGACGGCCGCCGCCGCCGCGCCCGAGAGGCCCAGCACGGCCCACCAGGCCAGCCCCGCCTGAGTCAGCCGCGCCGCGCCGAACCGGCGCACCGCCGCCGCGTTCGCCAGGCTCATCAGCCCGAAGACGATCGAAACCGCCCCGAAGGCCCAGGGCAGCAGGGACCCCAGCCCGTAGAGCTCGCCCAGCACCTGCTGCGCGGTCGACAGGTAGGCGACGAAGGCGCCGAAGCACAGGCCAAGCGTGAACATCGAGCGCCGCGTCTCCACCGTCGCCAGAACCTCGACCAGCGTGCGCGCGACAGGGCCGAGGCGCAGGGGCCGGCGATGTTCGGGCCGCAGGGTCTCCGCCTGCGCGAGGGCGAACCAGACACCGGTCAGCGCGCCCTGCACCGCCAGCCAGACGAAAACCCAGCGCCAGCCGCCCAGATCCATCATCCACTGCCCGGCGAAGGGCGCGATCAGCACCATCGCCACGAAGACGGTGTTGGTGAGCGACAGGATCCGCGCCATCTCGTCCCCGGAACTGCGATCCCGCACGATGGCCATCGACAGAACGCGCATCCCGCCCGAGCCCATGCCCTGCAGGACGCGTCCCGCCAGCAGCCCTTCGAAGGTGCCGGAAACGCCGCTCCACACCGCGCCGGCCATGTAGACGCCCAGACCGATGAAGACCGCCATGCGGCGGCCGTAGCGGTCGGCGACCGGGCCGAGGATCAGCTGGCTGACCGCCATGCCCAGGAAGAAGGCGAACAGAACCCATTGGCGTCGGTTCGGATCGCCGAGGTCGAAGTCCCGATCGATCCGCCCCAGCGCCGGGATCACGATGTCCGTGGCGAAGGCGTTCAGCGCGCCCAGGCTCGCCATCAACGCCACGAAGGCGAAGCCGGCCCCCACGGGGCCCGGCCTGGCCGCGACCTGCGCGACGGTCATGGGCCCGCCTCGGGCCCGCGCCCCGGCGCGAGGGCCGCCGTTCCGAGCCACCCCGCCGCGTGCGCGCAGGGCGCGCAGGTCCGCGCGGGCGCGGACCCCGGCGGGCCCGCCCGCCGACGCGGCGACGCCGGCGCCCTGCGGCAGCCGTCTCGGGCGCCGGCGGCGGACGCGCGCCGGACGCTCATCCGTCGCCGTCCACGAACCGGACCGGCGCGCCGGCCCCGTCCAGCAGCAGCTCGTCCTCCCACATCACGCGGCGGCCACGCACGAAGGTCCCCTTGGGCCAGCCGAGCGCCTCGCGTCCCGCATAGGGCGTCCAGCCGCACTTGCTGGCGATCCAGGCCGCCTCGATCACGCGGCGCGCCGACAGGTCGACCACCGTCAGATCCGCATCGTAGCCCACCGCCAGGCGCCCCTTTCCGGCGATGCCGAACAGGCGCTGCGGCCCCGCGCTGGTCAGGTCCACGAAGCGCTGCAGCGTCATGCGCCCCCGCGCCACGTGGTCCAGCATCACCGGCACCAGCGTCTGCACCCCCGGCATTCCGCTGGGCGTGTTCGGATAGACCTGCTCCTTCGCCTCCCGCTCGTGCGGCGCGTGGTCCGATCCCAGCACGTCGATCACGCCGGCGCGCAGCCCGGCCCAGATCGCCTCGCGGTGCCGCGCCTCGCGCACCGGCGGGTTCATCTGAATGTAGGTCCCCTGCGCGGCGTAATCGTCGGCGCTGAAGGTCAGGTGGTGGGGCGTCGCCTCGGCGGTCACCAGGTCCTTGTTGGCGGCGAGCAGCGGGATCTCCGCGGCGGTGGAGATGTGCAGCACGTGCAAGGGCCGCCGCGCCTCCCGCGTCAGGCGCACCAGCCGCTCGGTGCACATCAGGGCCGCCGTTTCGTCGCGCCAGACGGGGTGGGAGGCGGGATCGCCCTGCACGCGCAGACCCATGCGCTCGCGCAGGCGCGGCTCCTCTTCGGAATGCACGGCGACGCGGCGACGCCCATGGGCCAGCACCCGCGCCACGTCGGCGCTGTCGCTGACGAGCAGGCTGCCGGTGCTGGAGCCGACGAACATCTTGATCCCGGCGCAGCCCGGCAGACGCTCCGCCTCGGCCAGGGTCTCGGCGTTTTCGGGCGTGGCGCCGTACCAGAACGCATGATCCACATGCATCCGACCGCGCGCACGGGCCAGCTTGTCCTCCAGCGCCTCGGGCGTCGTGGTGGCGGGGTTGGTGTTGGGCATCTCGAACACGGCCGTCACCCCGCCCAGCGCGGCGGCGCGGGACCCGGTTTCCAGGTCCTCCTTCGCCTCCGACCCCGGTTCGCGAAAGTGCACCTGGCTGTCGATGACCCCGGGCAGCAGGTGCAGGCCGAAGCAGTCCACCACCTCGCCCGCGTCCACGCCCGTCAGGTCGCCGACCGCGCTGATCCGCCCATCCGTCACCGCCACGTCCGCCAGACCCGCGCCGTCATGGTTGACGACCGTGCCGCGGCGGAGGATCAGATCGGGGGCAGGCATGGCGTAGCTCCGTCGAAGCCGCGAAAGGGCGGGCGCGGTCCAGCCCTACCAGCGGCGCCGCCCCGTTGCGACGCCTATATGTCGCCTGAACGCGCCCGCCAAGGAGGCCAGAGCATGCTTCACGGCCTGATCGCCGACCGACGTCTCATTCGCCTGTCGGGGGCGGAGGCGCGGCCCTTCCTGCAGGACCTCGTCACCAACGACGTGGAGGCCGCGCGCGACGACGCGGCGGTCTATGCCGCCCTGCTGACGCCCCAGGGCAAGTTCGTCGCCGATTTCCTGGTGCTGGCCGACGGGGCGCAGGATTTGATCGTCGACGTCGCAGCCGGCCATGCGCCGGCGTTGGCGCAGGCGCTGGTCCGCTACCGCCTGCGCCGTCCCGTGGGGATCGAAGAGGCGGGATGGGGCGTCGCCTGTCTCTGGTCGGACGATGCCGGTGCGCCGCGGCCCGCCGCGCCGGACGGCCTGCGCCTGGCGCCCGATCCGCGCACGCCCGATCTCGGGCTGCGGCTCTACGCGCCCGAAGGCCGCGACGCCGCCCGGGACGCCCTCGCCGCCCTCGGCGCCGCGCCCGCGCCGACCGAGGCGTGGACCGCGCGGCGCATCGCCGCTCGCGCGCCCGAAACGGGGGTGGAGCTGACCGCCGACGCCTACATTCTCGAAGCGGGGTTCGAGCGGCTCAACGGCGTCGACTTCACAAAGGGATGCTTCGTGGGGCAGGAGATCGTGGCGCGCATGAAGCACAAGACCACGCTCCGCCGAGACCTGCTGCGACTGACGGTGCAGGGCGAGGCCCCGCCGCCGGGAACCCCGGTGCAGACCGAGGACGGCCGCGCCGCCGGCGCCCTGGGCGCCTCCGCCGGCGGGACGGCGTTGGCGCTGCTGCGGCTCGACCGGGCCGACGGCCCCCTGACCGCCGGCGCAGCGCGCCTGACGCGGCTCGATTGACGAACCGCCGCATCGACCTTTCTCCCTCCGCCGACGCCGGGCGCCGTCTCGCCCCGGACCTGATCCGGTGCCGCCTTCGTCCGCCGCTCAACATGCGTGACCGGCCCCCCGTCCGTCGCGCAGGGACCGGCCGCGCGGGGCTCAGGCCGCCGCGTCGCCGCCCGGCCCGGCCGCCTCCCCCTCCAGCGACGGGCGCCCTTGGGAGACCTTGCGCGCCATGTCCACGGCGATCGCCGCCTCCAGCGCGGTCTCCAGCCGAAGGCTGCGGCGCACCAGCCGACGCAGCTCCGCCCGTTCCCAGCGGACCAGCACGGCGCCGGGCAGCGCCGTCACCTCGGCCGAGGCGGGCGAGCCGGTCAGCCACGACACTTCGCCCACGAAACAGGGTCCCTCCAGCCAGCCCGCGCGACCGCCCTTCATCAGCCGCGCGCGGCCCGACACCAGGAACCAAAGGGCGCCCGGGCGGGCATTCTCGTCCGTCATCTGGATGGGGCCGCCGGCGCGCATCTCTTCGCCGCTGCGCATCAGGCGGCGAAAAAGGCCCGGCTCCATCCCGCCCATGGCCTCGCGAATGCCGCGCTGGCGCATGGGCACGGCCGAGGGGCGACGGCTGAGCAGCAGCGCGCCCAGACCCCACAGGTTCGCCGCCGTGATGCCCAGCGTTCCGGCGATGGCGGTCCACAGCGGCGCCTCCGCCGCGATGCTGTAATAGACGATGTAGAAGGCGCTGCCGATCAGGATCAGAAGGCGCAGCACGATCTGATCGCGAAACAGCAGTCCGGCCATGTAGCAGGCCACCGCGCCGATCCCCATCAGCGCGGCGAAGTCCAGCGTCGGCATCATCCGCGCCGGCGCCCGGGCGCGCTCATTCGGCGGCCTGCGCGGCGTCCGACCCCGCATCGGCGGACGCGGCGCGCGCCTTGGGGGCCGCCGCGGCCACCTTGCGGGCCATGTCATGCGCCACCAGCGCGTCCAGCGCCGTCTCCAGCCGCGGATTGGCGCGGATGGTGCGGCGCAGGGTCTCGCGCGGCCACAACACGTACTCGGCCCCTTCGGCCGCGTGGACATCGGCGGAGGCCGGCGTGCCCAGCATCCAGCCCACCTCGCCGATGAAGCAGGGACCCGGCAGCACGATATCCACGTCCCCTTTGCGGATGCGCATGCCGCCGGACACCAGGAACACCAGCGCCTCGGGCGGCACGCCCTCCTGCGTCAACGGCGTCTCTTCGGTCGCCGAGCGCAGCGATCCGGCCTTCATCAGGCTGCGGAAAAGGCCCGGCTCGATCCGTCCGAAGGTGGTCATCGCCTCCAGCACGGGCAGCTGCGCCCAGGGCACCGCCAGCCGGCTGCGGCTCAGCAGCAGATTGATCAGGCCGTAGGCGGTGGAGGCCATGATGAGCCCGGTCGCGATGATCGCATCCCACAGCGGCGTTTCGGACACGATGTAATAGTAGATCACGTAGCAGCTGCTGCCGGTCAGAACGAGCGCGCGCAGAACGATCTGGTTGCGGAACAGAAAGCCCATCACGTAGAGGCCCACCGCCACGTAGAGAATGACCGTCGGCAGTGGCAGCGCTTCGAGCATTCGGGACCTTTCGTCTCGTTTACGCGGGCACCCTAATGGCGCCGGCGCCTCCTCCGAAAGAGCGGTTGCGACATTCCCATGTCGCGCGCGCGCCCTTGCCCCGCCCCGGGACGAAAGGGCAGGTTGCAGGCCGCCGCGCCGCTCGCCCCAGGGGTCCACCGCCGCCATGCATCGCCTGCATCACATTCCGCTGTCGCCCTACTGCCGCAAGGTGCGCCTGACGCTGGCGGAAAAGCGGGTCGAGGCGGAACTGATCGAGCAGACGCCCTGGACGCGGGAGATCGCTTTCCTGCGCCTCAATCCCGCCGCGCAGGTTCCCGTGCTGGTGGCGCCGGGCGGGCAGGCCCTGTGCGACAGCGCCGCGATCTGCGAATTCCTCGAAGAAACCCGCCCGGACCCGCCCCTCCTGCCCCAGGACCCGCTGGAGCGCGCGGAAACCCGCCGCCTCGTCGCCTGGTTCGACGACAAGATGCAGCGCGAGGCGACGGGCCCCCTGGTCGAAGAGCGGGTCATGAAGAAGGTGCGCGGCGGCGGCCATCCGGACAGCGCGCGCGTGCGCGCCGGTTCGCGCAACCTCGCGGTGCACCTGGAATACATCTCGTGGCTCGCCGACCAGCGACGGTGGCTGGCGGGCGACGCGCTGACCCTGGCCGATTTCGCCGCCGCCGCGCATCTCAGCTGCCTCGACTATATCGGCTACGTGCGGTGGGAGGATGCGCCGGCGGCCGCCGACTGGTACCGCCGGATCAAGTCGCGCCCGGCCTTCCGACCCCTGCTGACCGACCACCTGCCCGGCTTCCCGCCGCCGCCCCACTACGCCGATCTCGACTTTTGACGTCCGCGCGGCGGGCGGGGCCCGTCCCCGCCCCCCCGGTCCCCGCCCCGCGTCCCCGTCCCGGCCGTCCCCGTCCCGCCCGTCCCCGGGGCCCAAGACGGTCCGGATCAGGTCCGGGGCGA
>JBCBYE010000163.1:0-7948 GCA_039816075.1 Pseudomonadota bacterium
GTCGAGGCGGGCGGCGCCCTCGCGACGCCGGAGGCCGGCTTGACCTCCGCCGCGCTCTCGGCGCAGATGCGCGCCGGCCGCGTCGGGGCGCCCCAGGGCGCGCGCGGCGGCGGCCATGGAAGCGGCGCGGGACGCGTCCCCCAGGACGGCGCGCATCTGCGCCGAGAGCGCGGCGGAGGTCAAGCCGGCCTCCGGCGTCGCGAGGGCGCCGCCCGCCTCGACCAGGGCGCGGGCGTTGGCGGTCTGATGATCGTCGAGCGCGGCGGGAAACGGGATCAGGATCGCCGGCCGCCCCAGGGCCGCCAGTTCTGCGCAGGTGGAGGCGCCGGAGCGGCAGACCACCAGCTGCGCCGACGCGAGGCGCGCGGGCAGATCGTCGAAGAAGGGCGCGACCTCGGCCTGGACGCCGGCGGCGGCATAGGCCGCGCGCACGGCCTCCGCCTCGCCCTCGCGCGCCTGCTGGGCGACGCTCAGCCGGGCGCGCAGGGCGTCGGGCAGGTCCGCGACCGCGGCGGGGACGAGGCGCGAGAAGGCCGAGGCGCCCTGGCTGCCGCCGAAGACCAGAAGGGCGAGCGCCCCCTCGCCCGGCGGCGCGTAGGGCGTCGCCATGGCCGCGCGCGCCGCGTCGCGCAGGGGGTTGCCGATGTCGTGGGCGTTGGCGGGCGGCGCGCCCAGGGGCACGCCCATGGCCAGCGCCTGCACCCGGCCGGCGAAGACCCGGTTGACGCGCCCCAGCACGCCGTTCTGTTCGTGGATCAGCCGCGGCACGCCCAGCAGCGTCGCGGCCGAGAGCGCCGGCAGCGAGGGATAGCCCCCGAACCCCGCCACCGCGGACGGTCGCCGCGCGGCGAAGCCGGCGAGGGCGGAGGCGATGCCGGCGGCGATGGCCAGGGGCGCCGCCGCCCTGGCCGCGAGGCCCCCGCGCGAAAACGTGGCGGCGCGCAGAACCTGCCGCTCCACCGCCTCTGGAAAGCCCCCGGCATAGCGCGCGCCGCGCGCGTCGGTGGAGAGGGTCACGGCCCAGCCGCGGCGCAGCATCTCCTGCGCCAGGGCCTGGGCGGGAAACATGTGGCCGCCGGTGCCGCCGGCCGCGATGACGAGACGTTTCGCAGTCACGGGCGCCCCCCGGCGAACGCCGCCGCCCCGGACAGCCGCGGCGCCCGGCCCCCGCGCCACGGAGGCCCCGGGTCACGTCCGGGGCGCCGGTCGCCGAACGGCGGAGCGGCCTCCGCCGAAGGTCCCGTCGACGCCGGGATCCATCGGCCGCGCGGACGGCGGGTCGTCGAAAGGGTCGAGGCGCGCAAGCGCCCTCGGCGCGCGGCGACCGCGCGGCGCGCGGCTCGGCCTTCAGGTTCCGCCGGACCTGGCGTTGAACGCCGGGCGGCGGATCGCCGGACGCGGGGGGAAAACCCGCCTCCGGGCCGGCTCGGCGAACTGCGGAACCGCAACCGCTCGCACCGTCCCAGGGGACCTGGCCAGCCGGCGCAGCCGGCCGCGGCACGAGGGGGCTCGATGCCCCCGAGGGACGCACCCAAGGCGAGGGACGGGACGGTCCCCGGCCGGCGCGCGCCTGCGTCGCCCCGCGGCGAAGCCGCCCCCCTCACGCCCGCCGCTCCAAGGCCTCGGTCACGTCCCGCTGCGGCCGCTTGCGCGTCATGGCCAGCAGCAGGCCCATGCCGATGCCCGCGGCCAGCAGCGACGAGCCGCCGTAGCTGACGAAGGGCAGCGTCATGCCCTTGGCCGGCAGCAGGCGGATGGCCACGCCCAGATTGACGAAGGCCTGCAGGCCCATCAGCGCCGCCATGCCCGATCCGGCGAGACGCGCGAAGGCGTCGCGCTCCTCGGTCAGCCGCGACAGGGCCCGCAGGGTGATGAAAAGGTAGAGGGCGATGACGACGAGGCAGGCGAGCAGGCCGAACTCTTCGGCCGCCACGGCGATGATGAAATCGGTATGGGCGTCCGGCAGCGTGGTCTTGACCGACCCCTCGCCGAGGCCCACGCCGAAGAAGCCGCCCTCCTGAATGGCATGCGTCGCATAGCCCAGCTGGGTGCGCGGATCCACGTCGGGGGTCAGAAATCCGTCGATGCGGCGGGCGAAATGCTCGGAATTCTCGTAGGCCACGGCGCCGGCGCCGGCGACCGCGCCGCCCAGGCCCACCAGCAGCCAGGCCGGGGCGCCGGCGACGAAGTACATGGCCCCCCAGGTCGCCAGCAGCAGCGCCGCCTGCCCGAAATCCGGCTGCATGGCCAGCAGTCCGGCGCAGAGCGCGGCCAGCACGAAGGACAGCGTCTTGCCCGGCGGCCCGTGCCGGTCGTAGGCGCCGGCCATCATCCAGGCGGCGCAGCCCACGAAGGCGGGCTTGAGGAACTCCGACGGCTGGATCGAAATGAAGCCCAGGCTGATCCAGCGCGTGGCCCCCTTGTTGAAATCCGTGCCGATCAGGGGCAGCAGCAGCACCACGACCAGCGCCGCGAAGAACCCCAGAACGGCCAGGCGCCGCACCGTCCTGGGATCCTGCATGGAGATGCCGACCATCGCCGCCAGCGCCAGCACGGCGAAGGCGGCCTGCCGCGCCACGTAGTGGAACGGCGGCAGATCGTTGCGCTCGGCCAGCGGCGCGGAGGCGGCCATGCCCAGCACCAGCCCCGCGGCGATCAGCGCGAGGACGGCGGCGATGGTCCAGCGGTCCACGGTGCGCCACCAGCGGGTGAGCACCGGCTCCATCGGCTGCAGCGGCGCGCGCGAGAAGGCCATCTCGGTCATCTGCGATCCTCGGAACGATGCTTCGGGCGGTCGTTCGGGCCCTCCTCCGGCCCGGGCGCCGGCAGGGCGTCGGCGCGGGCGGACGCGGCGGCGCGGGCGAGGGCGCGGAACGCGTCGCCCCGCGCCTCGAAGCTGGCGAACTGGTCGAAGCTGGCGCAGGCGGGCGACAGCAGCACCGTCTCGCCCGGCGCCGCCTCGGCCGAGGCGCGGGCGACCGCCGTCTCCAGATCGCCGCAGGCCTCGTGCGGCGCCTCGCCCAGCGTGGCGGCAAAGGCTTCGGCCGCGTCCCCGATCAGGTAGGTCTTGGCGATGCGCCCCAGCAGGGGAACCAGCGGCTCGATGCCGCCGGCCTTGGCGACGCCGCCGGCGATCCAGCGGATGCGCTCATAGCTGACCAGCGCCTTTTCGGCCGCATCGGCGTTGGTGGCCTTGGAATCGTTGACCCAGACGACGCCCCCCGCCTCCGCCGTCCGCTCCATGCGGTGCGGCAGGCCCGGAAACGTCGAAAAGCTCTCGGCGATCCGGCGCGGCGCCAGGCCCAGCGCCCGGGCGACGGCATAGGCGGCGCAGGCGTTCTGGTGATTGTGGGCGCCGCGCAGGGCCGGCGCCTCGCGCAGATCGATGGAGGCCGCCTGTCGGCCCTTGCGCGTCTCGCTCAGCCAGCCGCGGCGATGCGAGACGGCCCAGCCCAGCCCCTCGGGCGGCCGGCCGGAGGCCACGGCGATGACCGGATCGCCGTCGTCGGCCCGCTCGCGCATGCGGTCGGTCAGATGCCGCCCCTCGATCTGATCCATCCCGATCACGCTGCGCTCGGGCGATCCCAGATCGAAAAGCCGCGCCTTGGCGGCGAAATAGCCGCCGAGGCCGCCATGGCGATCCAGATGGTCGGGCGTCAGGTTGAGAAAGACGGCGATGTCCGGACCCAGCGCCCGCGCCAGCTCGATCTGGTAGGAGGACAGCTCGAGGACCAGCGTCTCGCCGTCCTCGGGCGGGGCGAGGTCCAGCACGCCGCGGCCGATGTTGCCGCCCATCTGAACGGGGCGGCCGGCCTCTTCGAGGATATGGGCGATGAGGGCGGTGGTGGTGGATTTGCCGTTGGAACCGGTGACGCAGACGATCCGCGGCGCGGGGTCCATGTCGGTCCATTCCTCCGTCGCGACGGAGCGGAAGAAGAGGCCGACGTCGTTGTCCACGGCGACGCCGAGGGTCCAGGCGCGGGCCACGGCCGGGTGCGGCTGCGGGTAGAGATGGGGGATGCCGGGGGACAGGCAGAGGAGGACGACGTCCTGCCAGGCCTCGTCGCGCGCGGGATCGGCCAGGGCGAAGCCGTCGGCCTGCGCCGCCGCCCGCGGCGCCTCGCCGTCGTCCCAGCACAGCGCCTCGGCCCCGCCGGCACGCAGCGCGCGGGCCGCGGCGAGGCCGGAGCGGCCGAGCCCCAGGACGAGCACGCGCCGCCCGTCATATCCGCGCACCGGGATCACGCCCAGCCTCCGGACGCGGCGCGCCGCCGGCCGCCCCGAGCGCCTTCGGCGCCGGCCCGCCCGCCAGCCTGCGCCTTCGTTTCCATCCTCGCGCGAAACCGCTCGCCAAAGGCCCCGGCGCCCGCCCGCGCCGCCCTCGGGCACGACGGCGAGCCGTCGAAAGAGTCCCGGCTCGCGAACCCGGCCGAAGGCCGCGCGCAGCGACCGCGCGGGGCGCGGCTCGGCCTTGAGGCCCCGCCGGACTTGGCGCGAATACCGGGCGGCGACCCGCCGCATGCGGGTTGAAGGCCTCCCCAGGGCCGTCTCGGCGGTCTGCGAAAACGACCCCCCGAGGACCTGTCCTCGGAGACCTGGCCAGCCGCGCTCCGCGCGGCCGCGGCACGAGGGGGGTCGATCCCCCCGAGGGGCGCGCCCCCGGCGAAAGACCGCGCGACGCTCACCGCAGCTTCAACGTCGCCAGGCCGATCAGCGCCAGGATCACCGAGATGATCCAGAAGCGGATCACGATGGTCGGCTCCTGCCAGCCGAGCTTTTCGAAATGGTGGTGGATCGGGGCCATCAGGAACACGCGCTTGCCCGTGGCCTTGAAGTAGGCGACCTGGATGATGACGCTCAGCGCCTCCACCACGAAGAGGCCGCCGATGATGGCCAGCACGATCTCATGCTTGGTGGCCACCGCGATGGCGCCCAGCGACCCGCCGAGCGCCAGGCTGCCGGTGTCGCCCATGAAGATCATGGCGGGCGGCGCGTTGTACCAAAGAAAGCCCAGGCCGGCGCCGATCAGCGCGGCGGAGAAGATCACGATCTCCCCCGCGCCGGGGATGTAGTGCACGCCCAGATATTCGGTGAAGTCCGTGCGCCCCACCACGTAGGCGATCACGCCCAGCGAGCCGCCGGCGATCATCACCGGCATGATCGCGAGCCCGTCGAGACCGTCCGTCAGGTTCACCGCGTTGGCGCTGCCGACGATCACGATCATCGCGAAGGGCACGAAGAGCAGACCCAGATCCAGCAGCACGTCCTTGAACACCGGCAGCGCCAGCGCGCCCGACAGCGCCTCGGGCTGCAGCAGCATCGACCAGGACGCCGCCGCCGCCGCGATGGCGAAGCCGAGCGCCAGGCGCACGCGCCCGGGCACGCCCCTCACGTCGAACTTGGACACCTTGAGGAAGTCGTCGGCGAAGCCGATGCCGCCGAAGCCCGCGGTCACCAGCATCACGATCCAGACATAGCCGATGTCCAGCCGGCTCCACAGCAGGGTGGAGACCAGCAGCGCGCCCAGGATCAGAACGCCGCCCATGGTGGGCGTGCCGGCCTTTTCGATCAGGTGCCGCTCCGGCCCGTCGTCGCGGATCGGCTGGCCCTTCTTCTGCATGCGGCGCAGGGCGTCGATGATCGGCCGACCGAAGAGGAAGCCGAAGAACAGCGCCGTCAGGAACGCCCCGCCCGCCCGGAAGGTGATGTAGCGGAACAGGTTGAAGACGTCGCCGCCATCCGAAAGGGGGGTGAGCAGATGGTAGAGCATGGGGTCAGCCGTCCTCCTCGCCGCGGACCGGGGCGGGCGCCCCGAGCGCGCGCACCGCCTCGACGACGCGCGCCATCCGCGCGCCGAGCGAGCCCTTCACCATGACCGCGTCGCCGGCGTCAAGCAGGCGCGGGACGCGTTCGGCCAGCCGGGCGCTGTCCTTTTCCCACAGACCGCGCTTTTCCCTGGGCAGCGCCTCGTGCAGCACGCGCATCAGGGGCCCGCAGCAATGCACCTTGTCGATCGAGGCCAGCGCCTCGACCCCGGCGAGGCCGGCATGCAGAGCGGCCTCCTGCGGTCCCAGCTCCAGCATGTCGCCCAGCATCGCCACGCGTCGGCCGCGGGCGACGCGGCCGACGCCGTGCTCGGGCTGGGCCGCCGCCAGCACCTCGAAGGCGGCGCCGACGGAGGTGGGGTTGGCGTTGTAGCTTTCGTCGATCAGCAGGATCGCGCCCTCGTCGCCGCCTTCGCCAAGGCCGATGCGCCAGGTCTCGCCGCGCCCGGCGGGCGCGCCAAAGGCGCCCAGCGCCAAGGCGGCGCGGGCGAGATCGGCGCCCACGGCCTCGGCCGCCAGCAGGACGGCGACCGCGTTCATGGCCATGTGCCGGCCCGGCGCGCCCAGCTTGAAATGCACGCGCCGGCCCAGGATGCGCGCGTCGCAGACCGTGCCGCCGGGCCCGACCCGCGCGCCGAGCAGCCGCGCATGGGCCCGGGGCGCCGCGCCGAAGCGCAGCAGGCGCGAGACGCCCAGCCGGCGGGCGCGGCGCGCCAGGCGCGCGAAATGCGGATTGTCGCGGGGCAGGATGGCGGCGCCGCCGGGCTCCAGCCCCTCCAGGATCTCGGCCTTGGCGAAGGCGATGCCCGCTTCGCTGGAAAAGTTCTCCAGATGCACGGCCGCGACGGTGGTGACGACGGCGGCGTGGGGCCGCGTCAGCCGGGCCAGCGGGCGGATTTCGCCGGCGTGGTTCATGCCGATCTCGATGGCGGCGTAGTCGGCGTCGCGCGGCATGCGCGCGAGGGTCAGGGGCACGCCCCAATGGTTGTTGAAGCTCTTTTCGGCCGCGTGCACTCGGCCCTGGGCGCCCAGGGCGACGCGCAGCATCTCCTTGGCGGAGGTTTTGCCGACGCTGCCGGTCACGGCGACGACCTTGGCGCCGCAGCGGGCGCGGGCGGCGGCGGCCATGTCGCGCAGGCCCTGAAGCGACTCCGAAACCACGATAAGAGGGGCGTCTTCGGGCACCCCGTCGGGCACCCGGGAGACCAGGGCGCCGGCCGCCCCCCGGGCCAGGGAATCCGCAACGAAATCATGGCCGTCACGGGCATCCTTGAGGGCCACGAACAGCTCGCCTGGCTTGATGGAACGGCTGTCGATGCTCACCCCGTCCGCAGCGAAACCGGCGCGCGCCTCGCCGCCTGTGGCGGAGGCGATCTCCTGCGCGGTCCATAGCGGCGCGGTCATGGCCCCTCCTCCCCATCCAGCGCCGCCACCACGGCGCGGGCCGTCTCGGCGTCGTCGAACGGCAGGGTCAGATCGCCGACGATCTGGCCTCTTTCATGGCCCTTTCCGGCGATCAGCAGGCGATCCTGCGGCCCCATGCCCTCGATGGCGGTCAGGATCGCTTCGGCCCGGTCGCCGATCTCCTCGGGGGCCGGATCCATGCCCTCCATCCCCTCCAGAACCTCGGCGCGGATCGCCGCGGGGTCCTCGGAGCGGGGATTGTCGTCGGTGACGACGGCGACGTCGGCGGCCAGGGCCGCGGCGCCCATCATAGGCCGCTTGCCGGGGTCGCGGTCGCCGCCGGCGCCGAACACCACCAGCAGCCGGCCGGGCGTGTGCAGGCGCAGCGCGGCCAGCGCGCTCTCCAGCCCGCCGGGCGTGTGCGAGTAATCCACGTAGACGCGCGCGCCGCTCTCGCGCCGCGCCACGGGCTCCATGCGTCCGCGCACGCCCAGCAGGCCGGGCAGCGTCTGCAGCACGCCGTCCACCTCTTCGCCGCAGGCGATGGCGAGGCCGGCGGCGACCAGCGCGTTTTCGGCCTGAAAGCCGCCAATCAGATCGAGGCGCACGGTGCGCAGCGGCCCACCCTGCCAGCTCAGGTCGATCTCCTGCCCCGCTTCGTCGAAGCGTTGGTCGAGCAGGCGCAGCATCGCGCCCTCGTCCCGGCCGACGCCGAGCAC
>JBCBYE010000042.1:0-13194 GCA_039816075.1 Pseudomonadota bacterium
CCGAGCGGATCGGGCCCGTTCGGTTTTTCCACCACGTCGACGGCGCCCATCTGCAGGGCCGCCAGGCTGATCTCCGCCCCCTCGCCGGTATGCGAGGAGACCATGACCACGGGCATCGGGCGCAGCTGCATGATCTTTTCGAGGAATTCGAGCCCGTTCATGCCGGGCATCTCCACGTCGAGCGTGACGACGTCCGGGTCGAGGCGGCGGATCAGATCGCGGGCCGCGCCGACGTTCTCGGCGAGGCCCACCGCCTCGATGCCCGTCTCCGCCTCAAGCGCCGATTTGATCATGCGGCGCATCAGGGCGCTGTCGTCGACGACGACGGCGCGAACGGGGCGTCCTTGGGCGCTCGGCGCCGCTCCCGGGGCCGCCATCAGAAGAGCTCCACGCCGCCGGACTGCGAGCGCTGCGCGTCGCGGCGGAGGCGGCGTTCGGAGTCGCGCATGGAGGGCGCTTCGGTGGGCGCCAGGCGCAGGACCGAGACGCGGCCGGTGCCCGGGAAGAAGAAGACGCGGCGGGCGCGGTCGCCGCCGACATCGTTGGCGAGCAGGCGGATGCCCTCCGTCTTGAGGTAGCGCTGCACGAAGCTGGCGTTGCGGTCGCCGACGGTATTGGCGGCGGAGGTGTCGATGACGTTGGCGCCGCCGAAGATCTTCGCCTCCAGCCCGTCGCGGCGGCCGCCGCGGCGCAGGATGTCGTTGACGAGCACCTCCATGGCGTGAACGCCGTAGCGGGTGGATTTGGCGGAGCCTTCTGCGCGGTCCTCGCCGGGCAGCAGGAAATGATTGAGACCGCCGACGCCGGTGTCGCGATCGCGGATGCAGGCCGCGACGCAGGAGCCCAGCAGGGTCGTCACGCAGATTTCCGGATCGTCGATGACGGCGTGGTGGCCC
The DNA here is from genome assembly GCA_039816075.1 of Pseudomonadota bacterium. Taxonomy (GTDB): domain Bacteria; phylum Pseudomonadota; class Alphaproteobacteria; order Rhodobacterales; family Rhodobacteraceae; genus Albimonas. The sequence continues at coordinate 897 of JBCBYE010000042.1, forward strand.
GGCAGCACCGACACCGCCTTGGCGCCGATCTTCGGCTCGAAATACGCGGCGGACGCGCGAGCGGCGACGGTCATTTGCGTCTCCTGTAAATGGTGCGGCCTTCCGAGATCAGCAGCGGGTGTTCGCCCAGCAGCGATTCGGAGTGCCCCAGATAGAGAGTCCCTTCGGGCGTCAGCATTTCGGCGAAGCGACGCACGAGCTCCGCCTTGGTGGGCGCGTCGAAGTAGATGAGAACGTTGCGGCAGAAGATGGCGTCGAAAGGCCCGCCGAACGGCCAGTCGTGCAGCAGGTTGAGCTGCCGGAACGCGATCATGGCGCGCAGCTCGGCGGACATCTCCACCTCGCCGCCGGCGCGGCGGGTCATCGCCCTGGCCTCCGAGGACAGGCCGTCGACCCGATCGGCGGCGTAGCGGCCCGACTTGGCCTTGGCGAGGACCTTGGTGTCGAGATCGGTGGCGAGGATGCGCAGGTCGCCGACCGCCTGGCGGGCGGCGTGAACCGTCATGGCGATGGTGTAGGGCTCTTCCCCGGTGGAGCAGCCGGCGGACCAGACGCGCACCCGTTTGCGCGCGGCCGACTTCACCAGCGGGGCGACCAAAGTCTCCCGCAGGTGGTCGAAATGGTGCGCTTCGCGAAAGAAAGAGGTCAGATTGGTGGTGACGGCGTTCGTGAATTCCTGCTCTTCGGCGGCGCCCGAGGGCGTTTCGAGCATGTCGAGATAGGTGGTGAAGCTGGTCATCCCCAGCGCGCGGAGGCGGCGGGCGAGTCGAGTGTAGACCATCTGGCGCTTGTGGTCCTTGAGAACGATTCCGCAGGTCGCGAACACCCGTTGGGACACGCGACGGAACTCCTCGTCGCTCATGCGGAATTCGGTTTCCTCGACCTCGGCGCGAGGGGAAAGCGCGGGCATCGCCGCCATCTCAGAACTCCGACCAATCTTGATCGTCGCGCCCGCCGCCGGCGGCTGCGAGACGGCCCGGGGGCGCCGCCTTGGGCGCGGCGGGCTTCGCGGACATGTCGGGCTTGCGCGCGGGTTTGGCGGAGGCGGGCGCCTCAACCTTGCGGCTCGGGCGCGGGGCGGCGGGTCTGGCCGCGGCGGGCGTCTTCGCCGTTTCGGTCGCCGAACGCGCGGGCCGGGGCGGTTTCGCAGGGGACGCGTCGCGCGTCTTGGACGGGCTGGGCGACGCCATGGAGGACGACCCGGCCGGTCGCGACGGGGCGCGCGGCGTCGCGGCGGGGACCGGAGCGCGAACCGCGGGGCGCGCCGACGCCGATGGCTTCGGCGCCGCGCCTTCCGCGTCGACCAGCCAGCGCGCCTGCTCGCGGAGCTGGCGCGCGGCCTCGGCGCAGCGTTCGGTCATTTCCGACCCTTCCTGCGCGACGGCGTCGAGGTGACCGATCGCTCCGGTGAGCTCGCGCACGCCGGTGGACTGCTCGGAGGCGGCGGCGGCGATGCGCTCCACCGCGCCGACCACGCCGTCGGCGGCGGTGGCGATGTCTTCGAGGACCCCGCCGGTGGACTGCACCAGCCGGACGCCGTCCGACACGTGGTCGCCGCTGGTGGCGATGATCGCCGAGATGTCCTTGGCGGCCTCGGACGACCGCTGCGCCAGGGACCGGACCTCGGCGGCGACCACGGCGAATCCCTTGCCGGCTTCCCCGGCGCGCGCGGCTTCGACCGCGGCGTTCAGGGCGAGCAGGTTGGTCTGGAAGGCGATCGAGTCGATCACCGTGACGATGTCGGAGATTCGCCCCGAGCTTTCCTCGATTCGCGACATGGCACCGACCGCCTCGGCCATCACGCCGCGGCCGTTGGAGGCCTTGCCGGCGGTTTCGCGCGCGAGGCGATCCGCTTCTGCCGCGTTCTCGGCCGTGCTGCGCACGCTCTGGGACATCTGCTCCATGGCGGCGGCGGATTCTTCGAGCGAGGCCGCCTGGGCGCCGCTGCGCGCGGCGAGGCTGGAAAGCGACTCGCTGATGCGGGACGCGGAGGAATCGAGTTCGGCGGCGCCCTCGGCGGTGCGTTCCTTGCGGGCCGACAGGCGAGCGGCCACGGCGTTCCAGGCCTCGATCGCCCGGCGCTGGTCGGCGTCGGCGCCTCCCGGCGGATCGAGCCGGCCGGCCGGCCGGCCGGCTTCGAGCGCCGCGGCGTCGGCGGCCAGGCGCTTCATCAGGGCTTCGGTCGTCGCCAGGCGATCGCGGATGTCGCCGAAACGGCCCGTCGCCGCGGTATCGAGGTCGGCGGGGGCGGAGCCGCCCGAAAGCAGGGCGTCGAGCGCGGCAACGCTGCGGTCATGACGGGCCGGATCCGGCGCGGCGTCGCCGATGCGAAACGTCACGGCGCCGCCGGACGAGAGGCGAGCGACGCGGAGGGGCCGATGCTCCGACCCCAGATCGATGGAAGCGGCGCGCGACGTCGCCAGCCGCGCCAGATCGGCGTCGGTCGGCGCGCCCGGCTTTGCGAGCAAGGCGCGCAGCGCGGCGTTCGCGATCAATCGGGCCGGCGCGCCGGGGAGGACGAGACCCGCGGGGTCGGGATCGGCCTGGATCCAGGGCTCCAACCGCTCCGCCTCGGCGGTCGGACCGTTGTTCGGCGCCGGCTTCGAGGTCAGGAGCCCGACCACGACGGCCCCGATCGCAGCGGCCGCCGCGGCGGCCGCCGCCGACGCGGGATCCGCCATCGCCGCGGCCACGACGCCAGCCGCCGCGGCGGCGGCGGTCGCGGCGGCGAAGACGCCCATGCGCGAGGTTTCGCTGGACGCGCTGCGCTCGTTTTCACCGGACATCGGCCATCTCCCTCCGTTGTTCCGCGCCGACCGTTCAGAGACCGGGCGCGCCGAACAGCGCGTCGAGGTCCAGCAATGCGACCATGCCGCTTTCGGCCGTCACGAGCCCGCCGATGGAGGATTGGTCGAGGTCGGTATCCGAGGACGGCACCGGCCGGATCTCCTCGTTGTGGACGCCGATGATGTCCGACACCGCATCCACCAGGACGCCGACGGTCTGCTCGCCGATCCACACGATGACCACGACGTGGTTTTCGGTGGCCTCGGTTTCGGCCCCGCCGAAGCGGGCGCGCAGGTCGTGCACGGGCACGATGGTGCCGCGCAGGTTGAGGACGCCGCGCATGTAGTGCGGCTGATTCGGCAGGGCCGTCGTGGGCGACCATTGCTTGATTTCGCGCACCGCGACGATGTCCACGCCGTAGGCGCGGTCGCCGACCATGAAGGTCACGTACTGCTTGTACCCGCTGCCGTCAGGCTGGACCTGCATGCCGTCGGCGGGCGCGGCGCCGCCGACGCCGGTGATCGAGGACGGCGCCGGGGCGGGGTTGTCTGCGGCCATGTCGGTCAATGGAATGTCTCCTGCAACGGGGCGCGGCCGACCGCGCCCATGGACACGAGGGTTGGGATGTCGAGGATCAGGGCGACGCGGCCGTCGCCGAGGATCGTGGCGCCCGAGACGCCTTCCACGCGGCGGAAGTTCGCCTCGAGGCTCTTGAGGACGACCTGGCGCTGGCCGATCAGCTCGTCGACGAGCAGCGCCACGTGGCCGGAGGTTTCCGTGTCGACCACGATCGCCATCTCTTCGCGGCGGGGATGACCGCCGACGCCGAGGGAGTCGCGCAGGGACAGCAGGCGCAGGTATTCGCCGCGGCGGGCGAGCACCTGACTGCGGTCGGGCAGCTGCTCCACCTCTTCACCGTCGATGCGCAGGGCTTCGACCACCGAGGAGAGCGGCAGGATGAAGCGTTCCTCCCCGACGCAGACGGTCATGCCGTCGAGCACCGCAAGCGTCAGGGGCAACGTGATCTGAAAGCGCGTTCCCTGGCCCGGTTCGGACTTGAGGTGGACGCGGCCGCCGAGGCTCTGGATCTTCTTCTTGACCACGTCCATGCCGACGCCGCGGCCGGAGACCGAGCTTACCTCCTGCGCGGTGGAGAAGCCGGGATGGAAGATGAGCTGGTCGATCTCCTCGGGCGGCAGATTCTCTTCCGGGCCGACGAGGCCGCGTTCGACGGCCTTCTGAAGCACGCGCTCGCGATTGATGCCGCGGCCGTTGTCCTCGACGACGATGATGACGCGTTCGCCGCGATGCTCGGCGGAAAGGCGGATCGTGCCGAGGCGCGGCTTGCCGGCGGCGGCGCGTTCGTCGGGCCCTTCGAGGCCGTGATCCATGGAGTTGCGGAGCATGTGCGTGAGCGGTTCGGCGAGTTCTTCGATGACGGTGCTGTCGACCTCGGTGTGCTCGCCGGCGAGAACCAGGCGGGCTTCCTTGTCGAGCTTGTCGGCAAGGTCGCGGACCACGCGCGGCATGCGGCTGAAGACGGATTTCACCGGCTGCGCGCGGATCGCCATGACGCTCTCCTGCAGCTCGCGGGTCTGACGGCTCATGGCTTCGACCGAGTGGGCCACCTCGAGCGCGTTGGCGCCGTCGGTTTCGGAAAGCTTTTGGGCCAGCACGGCCTGGGTGATGACGATCTCGCCGACGAGATTCACGAGGCGGTCGATGCGCGGCAGTTCCACCCGCAGGGTCTTGGCGGCGGCGGCGGCCTTGCGGCCGGCCGCGGCGCCGCCGCCGTCCGAGGCGCCGCCGGCGGCGGGCGCCTCCGGCTGGGCCGGTTCGGGCGCGGCGGAGGCCGGGGCGGGCTTGGCCTCGGGCGCGGGGTCGGCTTCGGGCGCCGCGGGGGCGGCCGAGGCGTCGATCGCGTCGTCCTCGATGACGATCTCCGCGGCCGATTCGTAGACCATGAAGAACATCTCGAATTCGGACCGCGGACGGTCCGTTTCGAAGCGCAGGACCCAGGCCATGGGGCAGCCTTCGGCGGTCAGCGCGTCGAGCTCCGGCGGATCGCCGACGGGCTCGGCGGCGACCAGATCGAGGTCGCGGGCGGCGCGTACGACGCGCAGCGGATCGTGACCGGCGGCGATGAAGTCATCGCCGGGCGTCAGGCGCACGCGCAGCTCGCGCGTCTCCTGCACCGGTTCGGGTTCGGGCGCGGCGGCGACGGCCGGAGCGGCGGCGGCGGGGGCCTCGTCGTCGCCTTCGGGCGCGGCGGCGCCGGGATTGGTGAGCTCTTCGAGCTCGGCCCGAACGCGGCCGATGGTGTCCTGATCGAGATCGCCGCCGTCGCGGGCATGCTCGATGAGCACCTCCATCACGTCGCCGGAGCGCATGAAGAGGTTCACCAGATCGGGCGAAAGGGAGAGGACGCCGCCGCGCACCTTGTCCATCGCCGTTTCGAACACGTGAGCGAAGGCGATGAGGTCGTTGAAGCCGAACGCCGCGGCGCCGCCCTTGACCGAATGCACCGCGCGAAAGGCCGCGTTCACGATCTCCGGATCGCTTTCGCCGTCGAACAGCCGGTCGAGCTGCTCTTGCAGGTCGGCCAGCAGTTCACCGCATTCGGTGAAGAACAGGGCCTGATAGTCTTCAGCGTCGTCCATCATCTCGTCTCCACGATCCGCTCGTCCTCGATCCTCTTGGGTCGGCCTCAGGCCAGACGCGCCACGAGGCTGAGGATCTGATCGGGGTCGAAGGGCTTGTTGAGCCAGCCGGTGGCCTTGACCTGACGGGCGCGGTCCTTGAGCTCCTGCGCCGTCTCGGTGGTCAGGAGCAGCATGGGCAGGTTCTTGCCCTCCGGCTCCTGACGGGCAGCCTCGATGAACTCCAGACCGTTCATCTTGGGCATGTTCAGGTCGGTGATGACCATGTCGGGCTTGTGCTCGCGCAGCTTTTCGAGCGCCTCCACGCCGTCTTTGGCGGTGTAGACCTCGTGGCCTCCGCCGCGCAGGCAGTCGGCGAGGACGTGAAGCAGCGTGCGCGTGTCGTCCACGGCGAGAATGCGGCTCATGGGCGGAACTCCATCTTCATGAGGTCCTGGAACAGGCCAAGATCGGAAAAGGCGTCGACGATCGCCGGCGCGGGGTTGGCGATGGCGGCGGGCGCGCCATCGGCGGCGCGGGCGCGCGCGGCGGCGGCGATGGCGAGCACGTAGGGCGTCGCCGTGGTCTCCACGCCCTGGGCGTCGAAGACGATCTGAACGTCGGCCGGGGCGGCGCGCAGCCAGTCGAGCAGCGCCTGCGTTTCCTCGACCCCCGGGCGATCGACGAGATGGAAGGCGAGGTCGCCCCCGGCCTCCGGCGCATCATCTGCGGCGGGATCGTCGGCGGCGTCGGCCCCTTCGCCGAGGTCGTCGTCGAGACCGTCTTCGGCGATGTCTTCGCTTCCCTCGTCATCAGCCGCGGCCGCGGCCGCCGCGATGTCGCCCTCGTCCGCGTCGACCGCCTCTTCGGCGTCGTCGACAGCGGCGGCGGCGATGTCTGCGTCGATCTCCTCGACCGCGGACGCGGCGGCGTTGGGCGCCGTCGCCTCCTCGGGCGCCTCCTCGGGCGCGGGATCGGCGGGCTGGTCTTTGCTGGCGGCCATGCGGTCCTCCATCGGACGGTCGTGTCGGGCGCGGGCGCGCCCGCGGCGAAGTCGGGCCCGGCGCGGCGTCCAGACCAGGGCGCGGCGCTTGGCGCGGCGCCGCCTGCGGATGCGCGACGGCCGGGTTGCGGCGGTCGCGCTCAATTGGGTTTCCGATCCGGCGTGATCGCCTTGCGCAGCTGCGCCAGGCGCAGCGGATCCGGATCGGCGGCGAGCTTCACCGCCTTGGAGCCCGGCACGGCGCCGAGACGGCCGACGGCGAGCGGCGTTTCGGAGCGCTGGCCCTCGATGCGGATCTCCACCTCTTCCCGGCAATCGCCGGGCAGCGGCAGCAGATCCCCGGGCTGCAGCGATTCGGCGTCCGAGAGCGGCATCTGCAGGCGGTGCAGCACCGCCTCCAGCCGCACGGGCGCGTCGCTGGCGGCCTGGGCCATGCGGCGCGACCAGATATCGGGCTTTGCGGAGGGATCGCGGGCGCCCACGGGCGCGGCGGCGGCGCGGTAGGCGTCGAGCACGGCCAGCGGCAGCACCAGGTCGAAATCGCCGGAGCGCGCCGCCTCGCCCATGTCGAGGCTGATGCGGAAGCACAGGACGTCGGAATGTTCCGGAGCGATCCGCACCATGGTGACGTGCTGTTCGAACTGGGCGAGCTGCATCGCCTCGCTCAGCTCCGTGCGCAGATTCAGCTTGAGCGACGCCTCGAACGCATCGAGCACCAGGGCGATGAATTCCTCGCACAGCCCGCAATCGATGGCGGTGACGGAGCGCGCGGTGGGCATGGGCGCGTCGGCCGGATCGCCGCCCATGCGCAGATCGACGACGTGGTAGACGAGGTCCATGCTGACGTTGACCAGCGCCTGATTGACCGAATCGCGCACGTCGATCACGCCGATCATGGCGGGCACCGGAATCTCCTCCAGCACCGACGACAGCTTGCGCACCTCGCAATCGATGACGATGGCGGACGTGATCGTGCGCATGAGGCCGCGCAGACGTTCGTCGAGGAACTTCGCGAAGTCCTCGCCGATGGTTTCGGCATCCGCGATGGGCGCACGGCCCCCGGTGGAGCCGGACGTCATGCGGCGAATGACGCTGTTTTCCTCGGTCTGCATTTGGCGGTGAACCCCGTCGCGCGTTCCTGTTCGACCGCGACATGACCCCCGCAGCGTTAAGACCGGGTAAGCGACGCCCCTTTCCACCGCCCCGAACGGGGATCGCGTTCATCTCCGATCAACCGGTTGCCGAAACCGAGACCTAAGGCGCGAGGGATAGGAAGATCCCGGGTGTGGTGGAAACGATCATCGGGAGAGAGTTGATGCCCAAGAGGAATACGGCGGCGCCTGTCGTCATCAAACGCAAGAAGGTCGTCGCGGGCGACGGCCATCACGGCGGCGCGTGGAAGGTGGCCTACGCCGACTTCGTGACGGCGATGATGGCCTTCTTTCTGCTGATGTGGCTGCTGAACGCGACGACGGAGACGCAGCGCAAGGGCTTGGCGGACTATTTCGACCCGCGCATTCCGCTGAGCCGCGTGTCCGGGGGCGGATCGGGCGCCTTCGGGGGCGACTCGGTGTTTTCGGAGAACGTGCAGGCGCAGGACGGGATGGGCGGCACCAAGGCCAATCCCATGGACAACAAGCAGAGCCAGGGCGATTCGGGCGTCGTGCGCGTGGCCGACGATCAGTCGGACGGCGTGGCCGAAGCGCTGACGCAGCTGGACAACCTGTTCCGCGGCCTGTCGGGCGAGAGCGAGTTCGACGACCAGCTGCTGCAGCACGTGCGCACGCGGGTCAGCGACGAGGGCCTGGTGATCGAGCTGTTCGACGCCGACGACAAGCCGCTGTTCGACGTGGGCTCCTCGCGCCCGACGGAGCGCATGACGGAGCTGCTGGGCATGGTGGCGCAAGTCATCTCGCTGGTGAAGAACGACGTGGCGGTGGAAGGGCATACGGATGCCAAGCCCTTCCAGGGCCGCGGCTACGGCAACTGGGAGCTGAGCGCGGACCGGGCGCAGTCGGCCCGCCGGACGCTGAAGGAGGGCGGCGTCGCCCCGGACCGGTTCCAGCGCGTGACGGGCAAGGCGGCGACGGATCCGGCGCTGCCGGACCTGCCGGAGGACGCGCGCAACCGGCGGGTGGAGATCATCCTGCTGCGCACGGACCTGACGCCGCGCGACGGCTGACGCCGATCCGCAAGGCGAAGAACGATGCGAAGGCCCGCCGGCGACGGCGGGCCTTTCGCATGGCGGCGGCGGCGCGCCGCGGCCGCGCCCCTTGCGCGCCCGGGCGGGCCGCGGCACTTCTGCCCCAAAGGGAGGACGAGGCATGTTCCACGCCACCATGAATTTCGCCCTGGGCGACGAGATCGAGGCGATCCGCGAGACCACGCATCGCTGGGCGCAGGAGCGGGTGAAGCCGCTGGCCGGCGAGATCGACAAAAGCAACGCGTTCCCCGCGCATCTGTGGCGTGAGATGGGCGACCTGGGCCTGCTGGGCATCACGGTCGACGAGGATCACGGCGGCCTGGGACTGGGCTATCTGGCGCATTCCGTGGCGGTGGAGGAGGTGGCGCGGGCCTCCGCCTCCGTCTCGCTCAGCTACGGCGCGCATTCGAATCTGTGCGTCAACCAGATCAAGCTGAACGGCTCGCCGGAGCAGAAGGAGAAGTATCTGCCCCGCCTGGTGTCGGGCGAGCATGTGGGCGCGCTGGCGATGAGCGAGGCGGGCCAGGGCTCGGACGTGGTGGGGATGAAGCTGCGGGCGGAAAAGCGCAACGACCGCTATATCCTCAACGGCACGAAGTACTGGATCACCAACGGGCCGGACGCCGATACGCTGGTGGTCTACGCCAAGACCGATCCGCAGGCGGGGCCGCGGGGCATCACCGCCTTTCTGATCGAAAAGGACATGGCCGGGTTCAGCACCTCGCCGCATTTCGACAAGCTGGGCATGCGCGGGTCCAACACGGGCGAGCTGATCTTCGAGGACGTCGAGGTGCCGTTCGAGAACGTGCTGGGCGAGGAGGGCGGCGGCGCGGCGGTGCTGATGAGCGGCCTGGACTACGAGCGCGTGGTGCTGAGCGGCATCGGCGTGGGTCTGATGCACGCCATGCTGGACGAGGTCATGCCGTATCTGCACGAGCGCAAGCAGTTCGGGCAGAAGATCGGCGAGTTCCAGCTGATGCAGGGCAAGATCGCCGACATGTATGCGGCGATGAACACGTCGCGCGCCTACCTTTACGCCTGCGCGGCGTCCTGCGACCGGGGCGAGGTCACGCGCCAGGACGCGGCGGCCTGCGTTCTCTATTGCTCGGAGCAGGGGATGAACCAGGCGGTGCAGGCGGTGCAGGCCTTTGGCGGCGCGGGGTATCTGAACGACAGCGCGGTGGCGCGCATTTTCCGCGACGCCAAGCTGATGGAGATCGGCGCCGGCACGTCGGAGATCCGCCGCATGCTGTGCGGGCGGGAGCTGATGAGGGCCACGGCGTGAGGCGGCCGGCGGCCCGATTCGCGGGCCTGATCGCCTTGGCGGCGGCGACGGGGGCGACCGGGGCGGGGGCGCCGTCCGGACCGGCCGTGGCGGGGACCGAGGACGGCTCGGCCCGCGCGGCCGTCGCGGCCTGCCTCGCCGCGGCGGAACCGGATCCGGCGGCGCGACGCGCCTGCGCCGGGATCTACGCGACGGTCTGCATGGAGTCGCCCGAAGGCCAGACGACCGTGGGCATGTCGCAATGCCTGGGCGAAGAGCTGGCGGTCTGGGAAGAGATGCGCGCTGAAACCTGGAAGGCGCTGCGCGCCGACGCCAAGCAGGCCGACGCCGCCTATCCGGAGGCGGAAGCGCTGCCGACGCTGCGCCGGGCGCGCCGGGCCTGGACGGCCTATCGCGAGGCGGAGTGCCGCGCCGCGGCGGCGCCCTATTCGGGCGGCACGATCTACGGCCTGATCGTCGGGAACTGCACCCTGACGCTGACCGCCGAGCGCGTCGTCGCCCAGCGCGCGCGCCTGCTGGAGGAGCGGAACCGATGACCAACGTTCGCCTCGGCCTCGCCGCCCTGCTGGCCATCGCCGCCCTGCCCGTCGACGCCGCCGACGACGGCCGTTTCGAAGCCATCGAGCTGCAGGCGCTGGACGCCTGCGTGGCGCAGCTGGCCCAGGGTCAGGACGACCAGGCCCGCGAATGCCTCGCCCCGATGATGGCGATCTGCGTGCGCGAGCGGACGCAGGAGCAGCCCGTGGAGGCGCTGCGCGCGTGCATTGAGGCCGAGACCGCCGCCTGGGACCCGGTGATCGACGCGCATATGCAGGAGGTCGCGGCCGGCGGCGACGTGCAGGCGCTGACCCGCAGCGAAATGCTGCGCACCATCGCCGACGACATCGTGGAAAGCCGCTGCCCGCAGCTGGACGGCGACGGCGTGTCCGACGCGTTCTGCGAGCTGCGCACGCGCGGGAGCCTGGCCATCGACCTGCGGCTCGACCGGCTGAAGGAGGTCGAGTGACCGGGGCGCCCGCGGCGGGACGGCTTGTTCACGAATGAGACAGAAATGCCTCGCCAACCCGTACGAATCATGAATTAATGCGAGCCGCGATCGGCCTGAGGGGCGAAGGCCGATCCGCGCCGCAAGGCGTTCGTCCCTGTTCGGCGTGCGGCCCGGTCCGCCGGCGCGCCGTGGTTACGAGAGGTCAGACCATGATCCGCACGATCTTCGCCCTCGCGCTCGCCGCCGTCGTTTGGACGGCCGCCCCCTCCGCCGCGCGCGCCGATGCGGGGCAGGACAGCGCGTTCGTTTCCGCCTGCCTCGACGTGCATCTGCCGCGCGGCGCGGCCACGGCGGAGCAGCGCTGCGTCGGGCTGCTGTCGGCCGGCTGCATGAACCGGCCGGAGGGCGCGACGACGATCGGCCAGTCGGCCTGCCTGCTGCGCGAAGCCTCGGCCTGGGAGCGGTCCATGTCGCTGGCCTTCGACGCGCTGATGACGCGGGTGGTGGCCCATGACGCCGCCTCCGGCGGCGCGGCCGCGGGCGCGCTGGACCAGGCGCAGGCGGCCTGGGCCGCGTATGCGGAGACCGAGTGCGGCTACGCCTATGCGCTGTGGGGCGACGGCAGCTTTCGCCAAGTGGCGGGCGCCGATTGCCGGATGAACATCATGGCCCGCCGTGCGATCCAGTTGCGGGCGCAGATCGGCTTCGAAAGCTGAGCCCCGGGCGACCGCCCGCCATATTTCGTCCCTCGCCGACCCCTGGCCCCGACGGGGCCGGCGCGCCCCGTCGGGGCGACAGGGGCCGCGCGGCCTTGGACCCGGGCCGCGCAGCGGGTTAGATGCGGCCGGCGCTCGTCGCCCGACATGTCCGCAGGGGTCCCTCGCCATGAAGCTCGCCGTCGCCGCCCCGCCCGTTCCCGACGAGGCCCGCGCCAACCGCGAGGCGCATCTGGCCGCCATCGAGACGGTGCGCGAGGCGGCCGAGGCGGCGCTGGCCGGCGGCGGGCCGGCGGCGCTGGACCGGCATGCGGCGCGCGGCAAGCTGCCCCCGAGGGAGCGCGTGGCCGGCCTGCTCGACCCCGGCACGCCGTTTCTGGAGATCGGCCGCACCGCCGCGCATGACATGTACGAGGGCGCCGCGCCCGGCGCCGGCCTGATCGCCGGAGTGGGCCGGGTGGAGGGCCGCGACGTCATGGTCGTGTGCAACGACGCCACGGTGAAGGGCGGCACCTATTACCCCGTCACGGTCAAGAAGCACCTGCGCGCGCAGGAGATCGCCGCCCAGAACGCCCTGCCCTGCGTCTACCTGGTTGACAGCGGCGGCGCGAACCTGCCCCAGCAGGACGAGGTGTTTCCGGACCGCGACCATTTCGGGCGCATCTTCTTCAACCAGG
>JBCBYE010000136.1:0-8471 GCA_039816075.1 Pseudomonadota bacterium
CGCAACTTCGGCCGCGCCATGGGTGAAAAGGGCGGCTGGAAGGTGAAGGCGTCCACGATCAATTGGGCGGGCTTCGCCTGGAAGGAAGACGATCTGGCCCGCGACGTGCGCCAGCGCGCAGACGCCCTCGCCTCGATCCCGGCGAGCGGTCACGGCCGCGACTTCGGCGGGGGGGACATGGAATGACGAAGACCGTTTTGATCGCGCACCACGCGGCGGCGCTGGCGGCGTTGGCCCGCGCCGCCGGCCTTGCTTCGCGCGAGGACCTTTTGAGGGTCCAGACCCGCAACATGACGCCGGAAGAGATCGCCCGCCGCGACCGCGCGCCTACCCGGCAAGAGCGGCGCGCGGCCGAGAGGCAGGCAAGGAAGGCCCGCCGGCGTGAGGGCGGCCGATGACCGCCCCCCGGCCCCCTCTCAGCCGCCCGGCTCCATCCCTCCGCACCTCCCTCGACGCCGCGGGACTTTCTCCCTTTCCCTGCCATTATGGGGGGTCCCTGGACTTGCCGGGGGTGAGGGGAAGCGGACGCCGCGCCTGCGGCGCGTCGAAGATATGGGGGCGAAATCGGGAGGTTTCGCGCTCGCCCATGGCTGCAACTCCCGTCACGGGCTGGGTTTTTCCCGTGCTGAACCGCTGCAAGCCGTTGATTTTCTTGGGTCTTGAGGTCAATGGGACCAACGGGACCAAGTCCACAAGAGGATCGGAGATAGGCCGAAAGGCCTTTGCAGAAGGCCCTTGTGGGGGTCTGCGCCCGAATTCTCCCCCCATCTCTCCCGCATCGGAGGTCCGCGCATGACCCGCCGCCCCAAGCGCAAGCGCGACGTCAGCCTGCCGCCGCTGCCGTGGTCGCCCCTTTCCGCCCCGGCGGACGGCGACGCCGCCGCCCGCGCGCGACATGACGCGATCCTGCGCCGCCGAAAGGCCGCGACCTGCGATCGACGCGAAGCCGGCATGGCCCGCCCTGTCCTCCGCCGCATCGAGGTCGAAGACCCGACGGCGGAGGTCGCCGAGACCGGAAAGCGCGCCCGGGTCGGCGTGACGCGCGCCGCGCTGCCTGCCTGCATCGCTCGAATGGCCCCAAGCCGTCGCGAGGCGTTCGAAGCCTACGCCCGGCTTCTTGAAGAGGTCTCGGCGGGCGGCGCGCGCGGCCCCGGCGGCGACGTCAACGCGGGCGTGGCGCGGTCCTCGCCCACGTCCGGGCCCGGCGTCGGCGCGCTTATGTCGGTCGATGCGCTGCGCCGGGTCGAAGAGGCGATCAACCCACGCCTCGCCCTGGCGCTGTCTGCGGCATGCGAGGGCGACGCCCGTCGGGCCCCGCGCGTGGCCGTGTCGGTCGGCGGCGCGCTGCGGGCCCTCGCGGCCGACGGCGCATCGCTCGCGGGCGCGCTGCAACACTGCGGTGCGGCGACCCATCGGCGTAATGAGATCGCCCTGCGCGACGCGATGTTCGCAGCCCTCGGCCGGGTCGCCGAGGTCCTCGGCCTCGAAGGTTGATGCAAACCCAAACGCAACCCAAGGGCGATTTTATCCTAGCGCGGTTCGGACGCCTGCCGTATCCCCTTTTCCCTTGGTGCCGAGGTGCGCCGGCGCGACGGGCTTGCTCCGCCCTGGGACCGCGCCGGACGTCCGCACCCCGCCTAGATCGACCCCGCAGCCTTGGCCGGCGCGGGGTCGATCCGTTTCGGGCCGGCTTTTTCGCGCGCCGCCTGCCGCCGTCGCGGCGTCTTCAACGCGAAAGGGCCGGCCCGGGATGTCGATCAGGATCGAAAGCAACTTGGATCAATGGCGCAGGGGTCTCGACGACTTCCACCGCCGCCGCCTGCCTTTCGCGCTGGCGCTCGCGCTTAACACGACCGCAACCAAGCTGATCGCCGCCAATCGCCGGCATATGGGGCGCATCTTCGACCGCCCGACCCGCTGGACGTTGAACGCCTTTCACTTCGTGCGGGCCCGCGCGCCGGGCCGGCTCGAAGTCATGTTGAAGCGCAAGTCCGGCGCGTCCGCGCGGCATTACCTTGAGGTGCAGGCCGAGGGCGGCACGCGCCCGGCGACGGGTCTTGAGACGCTGTTGCGCATGCGCCTGCCTTATGCCGGACAGGTCGGACGGCCCGTCTTCACGGATTTCTTCCCTCGGGACGGCAACGGCAACCTGCAACGCGGGCAACTCAATCGCATGCTGTCCGAGGTGCGGGCGCAGGGCGACGCGAGGAACAATCAGACCGCGGGCTCGCGCAAGCGATCGGGCCGGCGCTACGGCTATTTCATCTCGCCGCCGTCCTGGCCGACGCAAGGCATCTACCGCCGCACGTCGCGCGACCGGATCGTCCCCGTCGTGGTCTTCAACGGCAGGCGTGCGAGCTACCGCAAGCGCTACGACTTCGAGGGCAACATGCGTCGCGGGTCGCTCGCGCTCTTCCCTCGGGAGGTCGAGGCCGGCATGCGTCAGGCCGTGGCGATCGCCCGCGCGAGGGGCTGGCGATAGGCCTTGACAGCCCCCCCCGACCCCCTGGGCGAGCGATTCGGGTCCTCCCGGCGAGGCCTCACGCGGAAACATTCGCGCCACGTTGCGCGAGGCAAACCGGGGCGGGCCTCGGGTGTAGCTTTGGGTGGAGGTTGTGGACATGGACGACGCCCCGTCGCTCCGGGCCCTGACCGCCGACGAAGGCGCGGCCGTCGAGCGCCACCCCCTGCCGGAGGGCGTCGCCGACGCCGAAATGAACAAGGGCCAACTCGCCCACGCCCTCGGCGTGTCGCCGACCACGGTCGACAACTGGCGGCAGGCCGGCCTCCCCTATGACGGCGAGGGGACGAACGGCCGGCCCTACGTCTTCCGCCTCTCGATCGCCTATGCCTGGGTCGCGGCGCGCCGGGACGCGGAAAGCACGCGCCGCAAGGCGGCGGACGAGTCGGCCGCGCAGATGCGCCTCGCGATCGTCGGGGGCGAGACGGCCGCCGACATGGTCGAGGGCCTTTCGCCCAAAGAGCAGCGCGAGGTCATCGACCTCGAATACTCGCACATGCGGGCGGCGGAAGCCCGCGGCGAGTTGCTCCGGTCGGAGGACGTGGCGGAGGGGCTGACGCGCGCCTTCGCCGCGGTCCGCGACGGCCTCGACGCACTCCCCGATCGGCTGGCCCGCGAGTTGTCGCTCGACGGGGCGGGGGTCGAGGCGGCGCAGGTCATTTGCGACGACGTCCTGCAGGCGGCCGTCCGGGAAGTCGGGGAGATGTTCGGCCATGGTGATGATGGGGGCGAGCAAGTTTAGGCCGGGCCAGCCGCTCCCGCCGCATGCCCGCTTCGCGGTCCCGCTTGGCCGCGCGCTTCCGGCGCTGCGGCCCGTGGCGCGCATCACCGTTCCGCAGGCGGCCGAGCGCCGCAACGTCGAGGCGGCCGGGGCGTGGATTCCGTGGCGGAACGACGTCGCCCCCTACATGGTCGAGCCGATGGAAGTCGTCACGTCCCGCCGCTTCGAGGCGGTCGGCTTCGTCGGCCCGGCGCGATGCTCGAAGACCGAAGCGCTGATCCTCAATCCACTGACCCACATGGTCCTCGCCGCCCCGCGGTTGATGCATGTGGTTCACATGACGCAGGCGGCGGCGCGCGAATTCTCGATCGAGACGGTCGACAAGCTGCTGCGCCATTCGCCCGAGTTGGCCGCCCGCCTCGACAAGGGGAAGGGGGCCGACAACACCTACGACAAGCGCTTCGTGGCCGGCGGCCGCCTGACGATCGGCTGGCCCGTGGTGCATCAGCTTTCGGCGCGGTCGATCCCGATCGTCGTCTTCACCGACTACGACCGCATGCCTCAGGATATCGGCGGCGAGGGGTCGCCCTTCGCCCTCGGCCGCAAGCGGACGCAGTCGGCCGGAACGCGGGGGATGACGGTCGCCGAGGCGTCGCCGGGATTTCCGATCATGGATGAGTCCTTCGAGGCGGCGACCCCGCACGAAGCCCCGCCCTGCGACGGCATTCTCGGCATCTACAACACCGGGACGCGGGCGCGCTGGTATTGGGGCTGCCCGTCCTGCGGCGAGGCCTTCGAGCCGGACCTGAAGCGGCTGCACTGGCCCAAGGACGGGACCCCGACCGAACGCGGCCGCGCGGCGGTCATGGTCTGCCCGCATAACGGCTGCGTCATCCAGCCGGCGCAGAAGGCCGAGTTGAACCGGCGCGGGTTCTGGCTGCACGAAGCCGCGGACGGGACCCTGGTCCGCCTAGGCGACGACGTTCGGCCGACGGCCGTCGCGTCCTATTGGCTCAAGGGGGCCGCCGCGGCCTTCGCGTCCTGGGCGCAGATCGTCACGCGCCTGATCGAGGGCGAAGAGCGCTTCGAGGCGACCGGCGACGAGTCGCTGCTCAAGACCGCGATGAACGTCGACCACGGCCTGCCGTATCTGCCCCGCGCCCTCGGCGCGTCGGCGCTGCTGTCGGAGGCCGGGTTGAAGAACCGGGCGACGGACCGGGCCTTCGGCGTCTGCCCCGAGGGGACGCGCTTCGTCACCGTCGCCGTCGACGTGCAGGCCGGCCGCTTCGTGGTGCAGGTCGAGGCCTGGACCGCCGAGCTTGAGCGGACGATGGTCGACCGCTTCGACATCGCCACCCCGCCTGAAAGCGCGCCCCGCGCCGGAAAGCGCGCCATAGACCCGGCGCGCTATTCGGAGGATTGGGACGCCCTCTTCGACCTCGCCGGCAAATCGTGGCCGGTCGCCGGATCCGGGCATCGCCTGCGGGCGTGCGGGATCATCTTCGACGCGGGCGGCGCGGCCGGCGTGACGCCGAACGCCTACGCCTTCTTCCGCAAGGCGCGCCGGCGCATGCGCGGCCTCTTCCACCTTGTCCGCGGCCGCGGCGGCGACAAGGTCAAGCGCGCCGAACGGGCCTATCCCGAGACGGCGCATAAGGGGAAGAAGCACGTCGCGAAGGATATCCCGATCATCTGGGCCGGGACCGACCGGCTCAAGGATGAAGTCGCGGCGAGCCTGACCCGAGGCGACGACGGGGCGCGGGCCCTGCATATCCCCAAGGGGGCCCCGCCGGAGGTCTTCGCCGAGTATGCGGCGGAGCGACGGACGGAAAAGGGGTGGGAGAAAAAGCCGGGATGCCAGCGCAACGAAGCGCTGGACCTCTCGGTCTATTCCCTTGCCCTGGCCCTGATCTTCGGCGTCGAGCGGATGAATTGGGACAGGCCGGAACGGTGGGCGCGCCTTGGCGCGGTCAACGCCTTCGCCGTGGTCGACGAAGGGGCGGGCGACGCCCTGACCCCCGAGGTCGCCGCGCCGGACACGTCCGAGGCCCCGGACCCTGAGAAACCGAAGGCCTCGCGCCGTCGGCCCCGTCGGGCCGGCCGGCGGGGCCCAAACCTGAGCGGGTGGTGAGATGTTTCAGCGTTTCGAATGCATCGGCAACCTTGGGCGCGACCCCGAGGTCCGCACCTTCGGCGACGGCGGCAAGGTCGCCAACCTGAGGGTCGCGACCTCCGAGACGTGGCGGGATCGCCATACCGGCGAGCGCAAGGAAAAGACCGAGTGGATCGGCGTCGCGGTCTTCGGCGACGGCTTCGTCGACTGGATCGCCCGCGACTTCGTCAAGGGCGACCGGGTCTTCGTGGTCGGCAAGCTGCGGACCCGCAAATGGCAGGCGCAGGACGGGTCGGACCGCTACACGACCGAAGTCGTCGTCCGAGGCTTCGGCGATACGGTGCGGAACCTGACGCCGCGCGATCGCTCCGGCGGCGGCGGTCAGGGCGGAGGCGCTGGCGGCGATCAGGGCGGAGGCGCTGGCGGCGATCAGGGCGGGGGACGGACCTCCGGCCGGGACGACCTCGACGACGAAATCCCCTTTTGATCGGAGGCCGCCATGACCGACCCTTTCGCGCCGGCGGACCGCATTCCGGCCCGCCTGACCGCGGGGACCCGCTGGGCTTGGCGGATTGCTTCGCCCGTGACCGACCCGGCCGAGGTCTCCGCCGTCTGGACCTTCGTTCGGCATGACGGGGCCGGGGCCGCCTTCGAGATCACGGCGACGAACGACGGCGGGGCTTATCTGGTCGAGGCGACGGCGGCGCAGACCGCCGCCCTCGCCGCCGGCCCCTACCTCTACGCGGTCACGCTGACCCGGACCGCCGACGGCCTCACGGTCGCCGGCGATTCCGGCGGCGTCGAGGTCGTCGCGAAACTGGCGGCCGGCACGGACCGACGGACCTTCAACCGCCGGATGCTCGACGCGATCAGCGCGACGATCGAGGGGCGGGCGACGACCGATGCCGAGTCCCTGACGATCGAGGGGCGGACGATCGCCAAGACCCCCCTGGAAAGCCTCGCCGACCTGCGCGCGCGTTACGCCCGGATGGTCGCCGCCGAAGAGCGCCGCGGCTCGACGTGGCGTCGCCGTCCCATTCAACTGAGGTAGGCCCATGCGAATCCCGCAGACCATGGACTCGGGGCTCGCGCGCCGGATCGTCGCCGAGGACGTGCGCGCCGCCGAGGCCGAAATGTCCGGCCCGCGCCCCGCCCCTCGCGGCCGCGGCGCGTCCCGCAAGTATCTCGCCGCCCGCCCCGACCGGCTGGTCGGCGGCTTCGACGCCTTCGGCGCGTCCTCGCCCCGCGCCGAGATTCGCCGGTCGATCCGCGGGCTCGTCAGCCATGCGCGGCACGGCGCGCGCAATATCGACTACCTGCGCAACTTCGAGGGCATGTCCCGGCGCAACGTCGTCGGCCTCAAGGGGATACAGCTTGCCCCCCGCCCGAAGCGCCCCGACGGGTCGCTCGACGTCGACCTGAAAAAGACGGTCGCCGAGGCGTGGTCGAAATGGTGCGAAACCGGGAACGCGACCGTCTGCGGCCGCCTCGGGTGGTGGCACGTGGAGCGCATGGCCGCGACCATGATGCAGCGCGAAGGCAACTTCCTTCTGCGGATGCGCGAGGGCCCGAGCTATGGCCCGCACGGATTTCAGGTCGAGCCGCTCCCGCTCGACGTGGTGGACCTCGACCTTGTGCAGACGCTTTCGGGCGGCCGCTACATCGACGGCGGGATCGAATTCGACGCGCGCGGCCGGCCGGTCGCCGTTCATATGTGGACGCATCACCCCGACGACTACCACGGGGCGCAGCGGCGCAAGCGCATCCGCGTCGCCGCCCGCGACCTGATCCACGTCTACGACCCGACGGAGCCGATGCAGGCCCTCGGCGTGCCGGCGTCCCATACCGCCCTGCGCCGCCTGAACATGGTCGGCCGCTACGAAGAGGCGGCGTTGACCGCGGCGCACTACGGCGCGGCGAACGTCGCGGCCGTGAAGCGGGAGGCCTCCGACGAAGGTCCGGCCTACGACGACGACGGCGAGATGCCCGAGACGATCGAGGCCGGCATGGTCTGGGAATTGCCGCCCGGCGCGGACCTCGCCAACTGGACGCCCAACTACCCCGACGGCGAGATGCCCGAATTCGTCGGCCACATGCTGCGCGGCGGCGCGGCCGGCCTCGGGGTCGCCTATTCGACGCTCGCCGGAGACCTGAGGCAGGCCAACTTTTCGAGCCTGCGCGCCGGCCTCGACGGAGAACGGGACGGCTGGCGGGACCTACAGCGCCTTCTCTTCGAGGGGATGCATCGGCCGGTCTTCCGGCGATGGGTCGGGCTGGCGACGCTGACCGGCGGCCTCCCAATCTCGCCGGTCGATATCGAGCGGGCCGAGGCCTGCGCGACGTGGCGTCCTCGGGGCTGGCCCTCGGTCAACCCGAAGGACGATGCGGCGAAGGACGACGCGGACCTGCGCAACCGCCTTCGATCGCCTTCGGAGATCGCCGCCGCGCGCGGCGAGGACTTCGAAGAGATCGTCGAGCGGCTCGCCGCCGATATCGAAACCCTCGAAGCGGCGGGGATTCCGCTGCCCGAGGCGATCGCCAAGCCGAAGGCGGCCGCGCCTCCGGTCGAGGGCGAAGACGGGGCGGAAGACCCCGAAGACGCCGACCCGGTCCAGCCGGGCGACGACGGCGGCGACGGCCCCCGCGAAACCTGAGAGGACCCCATGACCGAAATCAGGGTCCCGGCGCGCGCCTGCCGCGCCGGGGCGATCAGTGCTGCGCGGGCCCCGGCAGACGGCGAAGAGGATACGCGCGAAGTCGCGCTGTCGTTTTCGTCCGACGCCGAGGTCGAGCGCTACTATGGCTTCGAGGTCCTGGGCCACGGCCCGGCCGAAGTCGACCTGACCCGCCTCAACGGCGGGGCCCCGCTTCTGACCGACCATCGCGCCAGCCTGGACTCCCAGATCGGCCGCGTCGTTTCGGCTGAAATCGGGAGCGATGGACGGGGGCGGGCCGTGGTCCGCTTCGGCAAATCCGAGCGCGCGTCGGAAATGCTCGCCCGCGTCCGCGACGGCGAAATCGCCGCCGTATCCGTCGGTTCCCACCGCGTCGCGCGGTAGATGCGGCGGTCGTCCCGCTCGCCGGCAAGGATCATCTCGTGGATGCGGTAGCCGACG
>JBCBYE010000171.1:0-7739 GCA_039816075.1 Pseudomonadota bacterium
CCCTCGACCTCGTCGCCCGGCTCAACGCCCTCACGGCGGAGCGGGGCGGCCGCATCTACCTCGCCAAGGACGCCGTGATGGACGCCGCCGCCTTCGCCGCCGCCGAGCCGCGCGCCGCGGCCTTCCGCGCCTCCGCCGCCCGCGACCCTGCCTTCGCCACGGCCCAATCGCATAGGCTGGCGCTGTGACCCGCCCCGCCGCGCCCGGCCCGACGCAGGCGGCCCCGGATCAGGTCCGGGGCGAGACGGCGCCCGGCGGCGAGCCCGCCCGCCGCGCCGAGGCCGCGCCCGCCCTGATCCTCGGCGCCACCTCCGGCATCGCCCGGGCGCTGGCCCGCGCCCTCGCCGCCCGCGGCCATCCGCTCATGCTCGCCGGGCGCGACGCGGCGGCCCTCGCCCCCGACGCCGCCGACCTCGCCCTCCGCCACGGGGTCGAGACCAGCTGCCACGCGCTCGACGTCGAAACGGTCGATCCCGGCGCCTTCCTCGACGGGCTTCCCCGCCCGCCCGGCCTGGTGATCTGCGCCATCGGCGCCATGCCGCCCCAAGCCGAGATCCAGGACCGCCCCGAGGCCGTGCGCCGCGTCATCGACGCCAACTTCGCCGGCCCGGCCCTGCTGCTGGAGGCCGCCGCCGCGCGCCTCGCCGCGCAGCCCGGCCCCACCGCGCTCATCGGCATCGGTTCCGTCGCCGGGGATCGCGGCCGCGCCGTCAACTATTGGTACGGCGCCTCCAAGGCGGGGTTCGAGGCCGCGCTCTCCGGCCTGCGCCAGCGTCACGCCCGCGGCGGGCCGCTGGTCGTCACCGTCAAGCCCGGCTACGTCGACACCCCCATGACCGAGGGGATGGACCTGCCGCCCGCCCTCACCCTCTCGGCCGAGGCGCAGGCCGCGCAGATCCTGCGCGCCCTCGACCGCCGCCGCCCCCTGGTCATGGACCTGCGCTGGCGGCTCATCATGGCCGCCCTGCGCCTGATCCCCGAGCGGCTGTGGGCCCGCCTGCGGTTCTGACCCCGCCGCCCCGCCGCGCCGCCGCGCGCCGGCCGTCGCGCTTACACCTCCCGCCACAGCCCGTCGGCGGCGTCGTAGCGCAGCAGCACCTCGCCGCCCGCGAATTCCAGGTCCTGATCGGTCCCGCCCTTGAGGCGGATGTTGCCGATGCTGCTGCTCAGGATCACCTGGCGCGACGGGCTCGCGGCGCGCACCGAAAACAGCGCGCCATGCGTGCCGTTCTCGATCGTGTGCAGGATGTCGGCGCCGACCAGCCCCTCGGTGTCCACCGCCGCGCCCAGGCCCAGATAGTTCACCCGGCCGCTGGCGATCTCCAGCGCCTTGGCGGGGCTCACGGCGTAATCGTCGCCCTCGAACAGGATCGGCTCGCCGTCGAACAGAAACAGCGCGTTCCAGTCCAGCGACACGCCCCGCGCCGCGGCGTTCACGCGGAAATTCGCGCCGCCGTTGCCCAGCGCATTGGTGCGCATGCCCAGGCCGCCGCCGAAATTCACGCCGTTGCCCGCATCGATGCGCACCCCGTCATAGGCCTGACTGTGGATGGAGCCGCCGACCACCGTGATCTCGCGCGGCCCGCCCTGGGGCGCGCCCCCGGTGTTGCGCAGCAGGAACCCCTCGCCCGAGCTGACCGCCAGCCGCGGCGCGATGAAGCCGATGTTCAGCGGCGCCCCCGCCGGCGCGTTGCGCCGGTCCATCAGGATGTGGCCATGACCCGGCGGCGGAAACGCGGTGGGATTGTGGTGGCACTTGAGGTCGTGGAACCGGCACTGACGCGTGGTGTCCAGCAGCTGCATGGCCCAGCTCTTGTGGTTCTCGACGTGCAGGTGGTAGAACATCAGGTTGTTGCAGCTGCTGTTGGGCACTTCCGGCACCCGGTTCTGCAGGCGCAGCGCGGGCAGGCCGTCGTTCTGGTCGGCCGTGCCCTCGCGCCCGCAGAATTCCAGCAGGCAGTTGAAGATGTTGCTGTCCCACCATTCCAGCCCGTCGATCGCCACGTCGTCGACGTTCAGAACCTTCAGATCCCGCAGCTTCATGCGGATCGCCATGTGAAAGCGGAACGCGCCGCCTCTGAAATCGCCGCCATGGATGCCGAAATGCTCGAAGCTGTGCGACTCGCTCGCCGGGCCCGTGGCGTCGGCTTCGCGGAACACGTCGAACATCGGGCTGGTAAAATCGGCGATCTGCTGGAACGTCGTGGTGGCCTGGCCGTCGCCGCGCACCGTCACGCCCTTGGCGCCTGCGCCGTCGGGACGGCGGAAGGGGGCGAAGGCCTGATCCACCAGATAGGTGCCCTCGGGCACGTGGATGGTGCCGCCCGTGGGCCAGACCTCGGCCCAGGCCTTGTCCCAGGCCAGCCGCGCGGCGGCGGGATCGGCGCCGTTGGGGTCGGCCCCGCGATCGGTCAGCGACACCGCCGTGTCGCCCACCGTGCTGGCGCCCATCAGGGCGAAGCGGCCCCGCGTCTCGGCCACCGCGGTCCAGCCGGGGCCGGCGACCGGGTCCAGCGCGCCGCCCGCGCCCGGCCCGCTGGCCGAGGTCGCGCGATAGACGCGGCCGTCCGACCCTTCGGCCTGCTCGCCCGCCGCATAGACCGATCCCTCGCTCCAGACGCCGCCCGCCGCGCCGCCCGAAACGGTGCAGCGCCAGCCGGTCAGGCTCGGCCGCGTCGGATCGGCGACATGGGTCCAGGACCCTGCGGCCCAGACGCCCGTGCGCGGCGGCGCCTCCGCCTCGAACGGCGCGGCGCCCGAGGCGCGGCGACCGCCCTGGGTCAGCACCTGCAGGATCGTGCGCCCCTCGGTCCCGTCCAGCCGCACCGCCCCGTCATGGGCGTTGTCGATCAGGCGCAGCGCATGCGCCGCCGTGCCGTCCTGCGACCGCGCCGCCACGAACACGGCGAAGCCCGCCTCGCTGCAGCCGCGCAGCTCGAACGGCGCGCCGGCGCCGGTCGTGGCGTCGAAGAACCGCGCCTGCGCGTCCGGCGTGAAGTCCACGCGGGTCTCCACCCGCTCCACGCGCAGTCCGTCGAACGCCGGGTCGCCGTCCGCATCTGTCGGCGCCGTCGCCGTCACCGCGGCGAAGGCCGCGCCCGGATCGGCGGCGAAGCGCAGGCGCAGCCCCTCCAGCCGCCGGCGCCCCGGCCCGGCCTCGGCCACGATCACCGCGTTCTCCAGCGACGCCTGCTCCAGGCGCATCTCGCCGCCCGCCGCGATGCGCGCCGTGCCGTAGCCGCCCGCCGCGCTCGTCGCCGTCAGCGTGCCGCCCCGCCACGTGACCGAAGAGCCCGCCGCGGCCTCGCCCTCCCGCACGAACAGCGCCGCGCCGCCGGGGCCGCGCACGCGGCAGCCCTCGAACAGCGTGCGCTCGGCCACGTGCAGCGCCTTCACGCCCTCGGCGCAACCGTCCGCCTCGCAATCGGCGACGCGCAGGTCCAGGCCGCCGCGGCTCATCACGCCGATGCCGGCGCAGTCGCGCGCCCGGCAACGCTCCAGCGTCAGCGCCTCGGCCTGGTCTCCGCCGAATCCGTCGCCGGAAAGGCCCGAGGCCTCCACCTCGCGCACCGTCCCGCGCCGGCACCAGCGGCGGGAGCCTTCGCCCCCGTCGCGCCCCGGCGCCCCGTCGCCGCCATGCCAGCGAACGCCGTGAAAGGCGCCGCGGATGCGCCCGCGCGCCACGATCCAATCCTCGGTCCAGCCGATCTGCACCGCCGGCGCGGCCCCGGCCTGATCGCTCAGGCCCGGCGTGCCGATCGCCTCGAACTCGATCAGCGTCAGGTCGCGGTTCAGCTCCGCCGCCATCACCGCCTCGCCCGCCGCGCCGGCGCCGATGCCCGCCTCGGTCACGTCCGGGATCACCGCGCCGCCCGCCGCGCGGGTCGGAAAGTCGGGCCGCAGGCCGGCGCGCAGAACCGCGCCCGTGGCGACCGCGATGCGCTCCACATGCAGGCCCGTGGTGCGCAGCGCCGCCACCGCCGCGCCGAACGCATCGGGCATCTCGATGCGGGAAAAGCCGCCGATGCGCGCCCGTTCCACCCGCAGCGCGCCATCGCCGACCGCGAACAGGTCCTTGGACGCGCCCGTGAAGATCACCCGCGCGCCCGCGCCTTCGATCACCGCGTCGTCGCGCAGCACCGGCAGCGTGTCGGCGATGCGATAGGTCGCCTCGGCGCGGCCGAGCACGGGCCGGCCGATCTCCAGCGCGTCCCGCCAGGCCTGCGTGTCGTTGGTGGTGCCGTCGCCCAGGGCGCCCAGCACTTCGGGGCGGATCACCGGATCGGCCAGCTCCCACCAGGCGCCGTCGAGGCTCTGGAACTTGCCCGGATGGTCGGGCTCCAGCCCCCGGCGCGCCCAGGTGGAGGCGCCGCCGTCGCCGGCCGCGTCCCGCCCCTCCACGCGCAGCGCCTGAACGCCGGCGGGGATGTCGGCGGCCTCGGCGTCGGCGCGGGCGGGAAAGATCTCGGCGGGCTGGGCCAGCGAGACCAGGCGCGCCAGCTGCACCGCATCCAGCGGTTCGGGCGTGCCGGGTCCGGCGCCCTGGGGCCGGCCGACCACCTGGCCGCCCCCCAGATCCGCCATGCGGTCGAGCGTCACCGAGCCGCCGCGCAGCTCATGCGTGCCGACCGTGGCGGCGCCCAGCGAGCCGCTGGAGCCGTCGGCCAGCGCGCGCGGCGGCGCGGCGACGAAGGAAACGGGAAGGGCGGCGAACAGTCGGAGCATGTCGGACCTCGACATAAGGGGTCCGGTCTCCAACGCTCCGGCCACGCCCGACCCGGGCGCGCCATGCGGATCGGAGGATCCGGAGGGCGTCTCGGGAATGGCGTCGCCGCGGCCGTCCGATCTGCGCCGAAGCGCATCGTCGGTCGTCGAAGCAAGGGGCAGTTTACCGCCGTCGGGTTTCGCCATGGTTAACGCGCGGCGACCCTTGCCCGAGCGCCCCTCAAGCGGCCCCGCCCGCCAGCGCCGGATCGTGCTGGGGGCCGGGGCGGGCGGCCGCCTGGCGGGCCCGGCGCTCGCGCGCCTGGACGCTCAGGGCGGCGGCGATGAGGGTGGCGGGGAGCCAGATGGAGAGGTTGAGGAAGACGGAGCCGAGGATGACGGCGAGCATGTAGAAATCGGCGACTTCTCGGAGCTCGGCGGACCAGCCTCGCATGGTGCGCATGACGCGGGGGGCGAGGGCGCAGAACAGGGTGAGGGCGATGAAGCCGAAGCCGGCGACCCCGCCGATGGCCAATCGGTCGATGTAGCCGTTATGGGTCGCCTTGAAGATCCGCACCCGCCTCCAGATCTCCACATGCAGGCGCTCGGGGCCGATGCCGACCCAGAAATTGTCCTGCCACACGCGGATGCCGGTATAGGCCAAGGCCATGCGTTCAAAGGCGGAATCCACGCTCTGACCGCGCGTCTGGCTGAGCTGCGAAAGCGAGGTCTCGCCCAAGGTCGTCGCGGCCTGGGACATGCGGTGGAAGATGCCGATCTCGTTGAGGTTGGACCAGATGCCCGCCACGAAGAGCGCGCCGGCCAGCGCCACGGCGGCGACCCAGATGCGGGCCACGGCCTCGACCCCGCCGACCCGGCCCCAGCCGGAGCTCCAGCGGTAGGCGTAGACCAGCATCAGCAGGATGACGCCCATGCGCGAGGCCGTCGCCAGCGTCGCCACGAGCAGGAGGAGATGCGTGGCCCAGACGAATTCTCTTTGCCAATTCAGAGGCTTGATGAGCGCCGCGGCGATGGCGAAAGAGAAGGAGGCGTAGTTCGGATCGTACTGCAGACCGACCGAGCGATCGTGCAGGATGAACTGCCCGTCGACGATGCCGACGGCCGGCAGACCGACCATCTGAAGACTGGCGAGCAGGCCCGAAATCACCGCCAGGCGCACCCAGAACACGCAGAGCAGACGCACGAAGCGCTGGGGGTCCCGCACGAACCAGTCGTAGAGGTAGGAGAAGGCCACGAAACGCACGCCGATGGACAGGATCGGGACGATCAAGCCATTGAAATTGCCTATGGAAATCTTGTAGAGCGCCGCCACGGCGAACTCCGTGACGGCCACGGCCAGCACGATCCACGAAAAGCGGAACGAGAGACCCGCGGCCAGGCAGGCGAGGGTGGCCAGAACGATCAGCGGCTCTTCGAGACTGAGCCCGCCGAAGGGCAGGCCGATTTCCACCAACTGACTGAGAACAACGGTGAAAAGCAGGATCGCGACGAGGTCCGAACGGCGCATCATGACCGGGCGCCCTCCCGCATTTCGCGCCGCGTGGCGCGCCATCCGTCGAGGCGCCCGCGGAAGGACGCCCAATGATACCGCGCTTTGCCGGCATCGCCGCGGAGCGCCGACAGGGCGGCGCCCCCCAAAGGTCTGACAAGCTTGGAAAAAACCATCCAGGCCCCCATTCGGTGCAAGGCCAGGAGACGGCCGAAGCTGGGCGATTGATCGGCCGCGCGCCGTGCGGCGGCTTCGTCGTAAACCATTGACGGACAAGGATGATGCGCGATCAGCGAGCTGTCGTAATGCAGGCGCATCCCGGCGTCGAGCACGCGGATGGGCAGGTCGTAATCCTCGCATCCGGTCCAGCGGGTGCCGGAGCCCAGACCGAGGCTTTCATCGAAACCCCCAGTCTTTTCAAGGGCTTCGCGGGTGAAGAAGAGGGCGCAGGAGACCGACCGTTCGAACACGTTGGCGCGGGTCACGGGCCCGGCGCCGGCATCGAAACGGGCCATGTCGCGACCCTGCTCGTCGGAGCCCTTGCCGAGCACGCCGGCGAGGCCGGGATCGGATTTGAAAGCGGAATCAATGCGTTGCAGGAGGTCCGCGGGATACCAGCAATCGTCGTCGGGAAAGCCCAGGATGCGCCCCCGCGCCACGCGGAAGCCGGCGTTGCGCGCCCGCGACAGTCCGCGGGCGGAGCGTATGTGATTGATCTGCAGGCGATTTTCGAAAGGCGCCAGCAACGGCGCCATGTCGTAGTCGTCGTTCTGGTCGACCACGACCACCTCGAAATCGGTAAAGGTCTGATCGCAAAGGGTTTTCAGAAGCTTCGCGATCTCCGCCTCGCGGCGCTGCGTGCCGGCGGTGCAGAGGAGGAGAGAGACCCGCGGAGGGACCTGCCCAGCGCTCGAAACGGGGTCCGAAACGGCGCCCGAAACGGGGTCTACGGCGGCGGTCCGGTCCGGACCTTTTCCAGGCGAATTCGGGGAGTCGTCCGGACCGATCCGGGTCGCGGACGCCGAGTCGTCCGGACGCATGCGCGCGGCCGGCGCCGAGTCGTCCGGACCGATCCGCGGCGTCGAGGCCGAGTCGTCCGGACAAATCGAGGCGGTTTCGGCGCCGGAGGCGGGCCGCGCCGACCCCTCCATATCATGCGGCATGGTATGGTTCGGGCCTTGCGCGTGGCGATGCGAAACCGATCCGGCCCCTGGGAGCGCGGTCTCGGCGGCGTTCGGCCACTGTTGCGGG
Source organism: Pseudomonadota bacterium (assembly GCA_039816075.1). Lineage (GTDB taxonomy): Bacteria > Pseudomonadota > Alphaproteobacteria > Rhodobacterales > Rhodobacteraceae > Albimonas. The sequence continues at coordinate 7,466 of JBCBYE010000171.1, forward strand.
TCGTTCCCGGTCATCCCATCCCTCGGTCCGGCGCCGCGCGCCGCCCTTCACGCAGAGGGTCTACTTAACCCGTTCAGACCCCATTGCGCGAGCCCGTCGGGGCCGCGGGTCGGGCGCGCCGTCAACGGTCCGTTCACCCTCTGGGGGCAGCCTCCGGCCGGCGCGACGTCGCGGCGCGGCCTCGGCGCGCAGCAGCAGGTCGCCGACGCCCAGGCGTTCGAACGTGGGGTCGGCCGGAATGCCGGCGGGCCAGTGGGCGCGCCAGGGTTGCGCG
>JBCBYE010000053.1:0-12497 GCA_039816075.1 Pseudomonadota bacterium
CCACGGCTGCTTCTGGCACCGCCACCCGGGCTGCCCGCGCGCAACGACGCCGGCCACGCGCACGGACTACTGGGGTCCGAAATTCGCCCGCAACGTGGAACGCGACGCCCAGGCGCGCGACGCCCTGCTCGCCGAGGGATGGCGCGTCGCCGTGGTTTGGGAATGCGCGCTGACCCAGCGCCGCGCCGCCGCCACGGCGCAGGCCCTCGCCGCCTGGATCGCCTCGCGCGACGCCCGCTTCGAAACAGCGCCGGCTCAGCCCGCCTGAGCGGCCGCCGCCGCGCCGCTCAGCCCGCCTTCCGCCACCAGAAAGGCCGCCACCTCCTCCACGCCGACGCCGGCGCGCAGGTTGGCCATCAGGAACGGCCTCCCGCGCCGCATCTCCGTCGCGTCGCGGCGCATCACGTCCAGGTCCGCGCCCACATGCGGGGCCAGATCGGTCTTGTTGATGATGAGCAGGTCCGAGCGGGTGATGCCCGGCCCGCCCTTGCGCGGGATCTCCTCCCCCGCCGCCACGTCGATGACGTAAAGCGTCAGGTCCGCCAGCTCGGGGCTGAAGGTGGCCGCAAGGTTGTCGCCGCCGCTCTCGATCAGCACGAGGTCGAGGTCCGGGAACGCCGCGCGCAGCTCCGCCACGGCGGCGAGGTTGATGGACGCGTCCTCGCGGATCGCCGTATGCGGACAGCCGCCGGTCTCCACCCCCCGGATGCGCTCCAGCGGCAGGGCCTGGGCGCGCATCAGCGCCTCGGCGTCCTCGCGCGTGTAGATGTCGTTGGTGATCGCGGCGACCGAAAGGCGGTCGCGCAGCGCCTTGCACAGCGCGGCCGTCAGCGTGGTCTTGCCGGCGCCGACGGGCCCGCCGATGCCGACGCGCAAGGGGCCGTGGGGAGAGGCGGTCATGACGGCGGCGAAGCTCCGAAATCTTGGGCCGCATGCAGGGCGAGCGTGCCCGCGGCATAGGCGAAGGCGAGGCAGATCGGCGCGTAGAGCTTCCGATCCTGCGTGGCGAAGGGCTCCTCGGGCTGGGCCCCGAACAGGCGCCAGGGCGAGCCGAAAGCATAGGTGGCGAGCCCGCGCGCGGCGAAGACCGCCGCCATCAGCCCCAAAAGCGCCGCCAGCGCGGCGCTCGGCAGCGGCCATTGCGCGACGCCGCCCCCGGCCAGCAGCAGCCAGGCGCCGACGAACATGGCGCCGGCGGCGGCGACCGTCGCGGCGGCGGGCGGCATCTCCGGCGGGCCCGGCCGGCCGTAGACCAGCCGCGCCAGCGCCGCCGCATCCGCCGCCGGCCATGCGGCGCCCGCCGCCCAGGCCAGGTGCAGCAGCGCGATCCCGGCCAGCGCGATCGCGGCGACGGCGGAGAGCGTGCTCACGCGGCGCCCTCGCCTTCCGCCGCATCGATCTCCTCATAGACTTCGAGCATCGCGTTCAGGCCGTTGATCGCCGCGGGCAGGCCGCCGTAAAGGCTCATCTGCCAGATCGCCTCGGCCACCTCGCGCCGCCCCGCGCCGGCGCGCAGGGCGGCGGCGATGTTGACCTTCAGCTGCGGCCGCGTCTGACCGCCCAGCGCGGTCAACGCCGCCACCGTGGCGATCATGCGCGTCTTCAGATCCAGACCCTCGCGGTCGTAGACCTGACCGAAGGCGAAATCGACGACCGTTTCCGACAGGCCGGGGACCAGGGCGCCGTAGCGGGCCTCGAGCGCCGCCTCCACGCCGGGGTTCAGCCGCTCCGCCATGGCGCGTGCGGCGACGGGATCCTTCATGAGCGAAACAGCCTCGTGCGTTGTGTTTCGTGCAGCATGGACGCCAGATCCGCGCCGAGGCAAGCGCCGCCGAGATCGTCCGGCGACGCCGCCCTCGCCTGCTCCGCCACCGCGTCCCAGACCGGCGCCAGCGCGGCGAGCGTGCGCTGCCCCTCGATCTCCCCGATGGGGATCAGGCGTTGCCCGGCCGAGACCTGGGCCGCCGCGAAGGCCTGCAGATAGGCGCGCAGCAGCGCGCCCAGCGGCAGGCCCGCCGCGCGCCCCGCCCGGCCGACGGCGACGGGATAGGCGCAGGCGGCTGCGGCGATGCCCCACCCCTCCTGCACCGCGCGGGCGAACGCGGCGCCGAGGGCGAGCGCCTCCGCCCGCCGTTCGGCCGAGGGCTGCAGCGCGGCGGCCGTCTCCGCAGGCGCCGGATCGTCCGGGGCGCGCCAGGCGGCGCAGAGCAGGAGGGCGTCGGACCAGCCGGTCCCGTGGCGCAGCAGCGCCTCGGTCCAGACGCGCAGGGCGCCCGCGTCCTCGACCGCTCCGGCCTCCACCGCCTGCTCCAACCCATGGGACCAGGCGAAGGCGCCGACCGGGAAGGCCGGGGAAAACCACGCCAGCAGCAATGCCGTCTGCACCGCGCCGGGCGACGCCGTCTCCGCATCCGCGCTCGCCGCGACCCCGACTTGAGAGGGGCCGTCAGCCATGCAGGCGGTCGCGCAGGGCGGCGTCGGGGTCCTGATGCGGGTCGTGGGAATGGCTGTGGCCATGGGTGCGGCCATGGCCGTAGGCCCCGCCCTCCGGCGTGAACGGCGCCTCGACCGGGGTCAGCCGGGCGCCGAGCCGGCGCAGCATCGCTTCGAGCACGCGATCGCCGCGGATCAGCAGCCGCCCGTCTTCCACCTGCACCGGCAGATGGCGGTTGCCCAGATGCCAGGCGAGACGGGTCAGGTGACGGCCGTCCTCGCCCCGCACCTCGATCAGCGCCTCCGCCGCCGCCCGCACCGCCACGCGTCGGCCGTCCTCCAACGCCAACGCGTCGCCGTCGGCCATCTGAACGGCCTCCGCGAGGTCCAGCATCACCGCTTCGCCGCCGTCGGTGGTCAGCCGGCCGCGACGGCGGTAGCGCGCCTCGTAGTCCAGCGTGACGGCATCGGCGGCATCGCCGCCCTCGCCGGGCAGATGGGTCAGGGCGCGCAGGGGGACGATGGTCATCGCAGCTCCGCGAAACAAGGAAACCTTCGCCAAGCATGGCCGCCGGCGGGCGCGGAGAAAACCCCCGCGACGGCCCTGAGGCGAGGGAGTTCGGGCGGGGCCGACACGGCCGGCGCAGCCGGGCGGGAGGGCTCGCGCGAACGGACGCGCCTCAGTAGGCGCGCGTGGTGGTCAGCAGCGCCGGCACGGTGGATGCCAGGATGCGCAGGTCGAGCCACAGGCTCCAGTTCTCGATGTAGCGCAGATCCGCCTCGAAGCGTCGGCGCAGCGCCTCCGGCCCGTCGACCTCGCCGCGCCAGCCTTCGATCTGCGCCAGGCCGGTGATGCCGGGCCGGGCGCGGTGACGGCCGGAATAACCGTCGACGATGCGCGTGAACAGCTCCTCGCGGCTCGACCGCGCCTCCAGCGCATGGGGTCGGGGCCCCACGAGGCTCATGTCGCCGCGCAGCACGTTCCACAGCTGCGGCAGCTCGTCGAGGCTGGTGCGGCGCAGTATCGCTCCGACCCGCGTCACCCGCGGATCGTCGCGCACCACGATGCGCTTGGCTTCGGGATCGCAGTCCTCCGCCCGCATGGAGCGGAACTTGAGCACCTGAAAGACCTGGTCGTTGAAGCCGTGCCGCGGCTGTCGAAAAAGGATCGGCCCCCGGCTTTCGAGCCGCACCGCCAGGGCGATGGCCAGCAGCGCCGGCGCCAGGATCAGCAGCGCTCCGGCGGCGCCGAGCACGTCGATGGCCCGCTTCACCCGATGCCCCAGGCCCGAAATCGGCCGCCGCAGCACCGGGATCAACGGCCCGTCCTCCAGCCCGAAATCGCGGAACGCGAAGTCCTGGCTGTAGGCCGACAAGCGGATATCCGCGGGCAGCACCCAAAGCCGGCGCATCAGCGCCATGATCCGCCGCTCCGCCGACAAGGGCAGCGTCACGATGACCAGGCCGATATCCGCGGCACGGGCGAAGGCGATCACCTCGTCGATGGAGCCGAGCCGCGGACAGCCGGCCGCCGGCGGCGCACGATCCTTGTCCCGGTCGTCGAAGAAGCCGGCGAGCCGGATGCCGCCGCCGCCCCGCGCCTCCAGTCCCGCGACGAGGCGCGCCGCGCCCTCTCCGCCGCCGACCAGCAGCGCCAGCCGCTCGCCGCGCTTGGGCGGATCGCGCCGCAGCTGATCGAGCGCCGCCTGCGCCTCCTCGCCCAGGGGCGCCTCCACCGGCCCGGGCCCCGGCATTCGGCGCAGGGTGTCGGCGGTGACGCGTGCCCAGCGCTGCAGGTCGTCGGGCGAAGCGAATCCTGATGTCGGCGCGTCCATGGGTTCGGCGGCTCCCGGCGAAGTTCAAACCTTCCCCGAAATCTTTTGCCGAATCCGGTTTACGAAACCTTTCTCTCCGCAGCGAAAGGCGCGGGAAAAGCGTCGCGCAGACCCTCTCGTCTCGTCAGAACATGCTGTAGCGTCGCGCCGACGCCCGGCGAGGCCGGCCATCGGGCACGCCGCGCCCTCGCCGCCGTCGTCCAGAAGCGCTCGCCGATCTCCCCGCCGGCACGGTTCGGCGCGCAGGCGATCCTGCATCGCCGCAGCCTCCGCCCCGGGCGGCGCTTCCACCGGCCCCGGTCCGGGTCGCCTGCCAAGATCGTCGACCGTCAGCTGATCCCAAGGCGCGGGGTCGGACCCGCCTTATGCCTAGGCGGGTCGAGCGGGAACGCGCGTTTGGACGTTCATGGACGGTCGGCCCCGCGCGTCGAGTGCGTTCGAGCGAAGCGTTTCCGGTTTCCGGCTACAGTACCTTGCGTTCCTGCGCCTTCCCCGGCCGCCGCGCGCGCAACGCCAAGGCGGCGAGCCCGATGGCCAGCAGCCCGACGCCTGCCGGAAGCGGCACTTCGGCGCCGCCTCCCGAACCGCCTCCAGAGCCGCTCTGCGCGGGGACGAGGTTGAACACCGTCGCCAGGCCGGTGCCGACGTAACCGTCCTGCGCGTCGATCGCGGTCCCAAGTCCGAACGCCTGGACTTCCAGCAGCACGCGGTTCGTCCGCGTGGACAAACCGCTCTGCGGTTCGAGAAGCCATTCCATCTCGTCCGGACCATCCGTTCCCAGCGCTAGGAACTGGCCTTCGAAATCGAACGGCGGGCCGATCACGCGGAACGTGCCGACGCCCACGAACGAAACCGCCGGATCGCTCCTACGGACCAGAAAAGGGATCGGCGTCCCGCTATTGGCCCCTACGGATACGGCGAGATCCGCGAACACCGTCGTGCTCTTGACCAGGCCGAGCGACGACAGATCGATGGGCACGGCGCGCGCCTGCGTGGCGCACAACAGCGTCGCAAGCGCCGCCACGACGCGCCAACGACCTTTCGCGAATCGGAACATGGCGGTCCCCTCGTCCATTCAATGCGAAGAGACAGTACCATGCCACGCCGGCGCTCAGAACATGAAATAGCGCTGCGCCATCGGCAGAACCTCCGCCGGCTCGCAGGTCAGCAGCTCCCCGTCGGCGCGCACCTCGTAGGTCTCGGGATGCACCTCGATCTTGGGCAGGTGCGCGTTCAGCGCCATGTCGGCCTTGCCGATGCCGCGGGTGCCCTTCGCGGCGACCGTGGACTTGGCAAGGCCCAGCGCCGCGCCGATCCCGTCGGCCTGCGCGGCCTCGGACACGAAGGTCACCGCCCCCCGCTCCACGCTGCGGCCCATGGCCCCGAACATGGGGCGCGAATAGACCGGCTGCGGCGTGGGGATCGAGGCGTTCGGATCGCCCATCTGCGCGCAGGCGATGGAACCGCCGACCAGCACCATCTCCGGCTTCACGCCGAAGAACGCGGGGCTCCACAGGCACAGATCCGCCCGCTTGCCCACCTCGATCGACCCGATCTCATGCGCCAGTCCGTGCGCGAGCGCCGGGTTGATGGTGTACTTGGCGACGTAGCGGCGCACGCGGAAATTGTCGTTCTCGCCCGTCTCCTCCGCCAGGCGGCCCCGCTGATCCTTCATCTTGGCGGCCGTCTGCCAGGTGCGGATGATCACCTCGCCGACGCGGCCCATCGCCTGGCTGTCCGAGGCGATGATGCTGAACGCGCCCATGTCGTGCAGGATATCCTCGGCCGCGATGGTCTCGCGCCGGATGCGGCTTTCGGCGAAGGCCACGTCCTCGGGGATCGACTTGTCGAGGTGGTGGCAGACCATGAGCATGTCCAGATGCTCGTCCACCGTGTTCACCGTGAAGGGCCGCGTGGGGTTGGTGGAGCTCGGCAGCACATGCGGCTCGCCGCAGACCTTGATGATGTCGGGCGCGTGCCCGCCCCCGGCGCCTTCGGTGTGGAAGGCATGGATGGTGCGGCCCTTGATGGCGGCAAGCGTGTTCTCGACGAAGCCGCTCTCGTTGAGCGTGTCGGTATGGATCATCACCTGCACGTCCATGTCGTCGGCGACGCTCAGGCAGGTGTCGATGGCCTGGGGGGTCGTGCCCCAGTCCTCGTGCAGCTTCAGCGCGCAGGCGCCGCCGCGCACCATCTCCACCAGCGCATCGGGGCGCGAGGCGTTGCCCTTGCCGCTCAGCCCGATGTTCACCGGCACAGCGTCCACCGCCTGAAGCATCCGCCCGATATGCCAGGGCCCCGGCGTGCAGGTGGTGGCGAGGGTGCCATGCGCGGGCCCGGTGCCGCCGCCCAGCATGGTGGTCAGGCCCGAATGCAAGGCGTCCTCGATCTGCTGGGGGCAGATGAAATGGATATGCGCGTCGAAGCCGCCGGCGGTGAGGATGCGGCCCTCGCCGGCGATGGCCTCGGTCCCCGGACCGACGACGATGTTGACGCCCGGCTGCACGTCGGGGTTGCCGGCCTTGCCGATGGCGTGAATGCGGCCGTCGCGCAGGCCCAGATCGGCCTTGTAGATGCCGGTATGATCGAGGATCAGGGCGTTGGTGATCACTGTGTCCACCGCGCCCTCGGCCCGGGTGCGCTGGCTCTGCCCCATGCCGTCGCGGATCACCTTGCCGCCGCCGAACTTGACCTCCTCGCCATAGGGGCCGGTCAGGTCCTTCTCGACCTCGATGATCAGGTCGGTGTCCGCCAGGCGCAGGCGGTCGCCGGTGGTGGGGCCGAACATGGCCGCATAGGCGGGGCGGGAGATGCGGGCGGGCATGGGCGGGCCTCCTAGGCGTCGGCGGTCTTGTTCGGGCGATCCATCAGACCCAGCGCCTTGCAGCGGGGGCCATGGCGCCCGCGCAGCATGGCGCGGGCGAAAACGGCGTAGACCGGCGTGCGCCAGCCGGCATCGACGGTCACGCGGTCGGTCAGCCGGGCGCCGGCGGCGCAGGGATCGACGGCGATCTCATGGATCCAGGCGCGCGCGCCCAGTCCCGCCTCGCGGCTGCGCAGGCGACGGGCCTCGGGGTCCAGATGCTCGATCTCCATGCGCCACGGCCGCGCGGGCAGCAGGCCGAACAGCGAGACTGCGGCGTCCACGCCCTGTCCCGCCTGCACGCGACCGTCCGGCAGGCCGCGGAAGCGGGCCCAGCCGCGCATGATCTTGGCGAGCGCGTCGTAATCCGTTACCACGTCCCACAACCGGTCCGTCGACACCGGGTAGTCGTGCACCACGGCGACGACGGCGGTCATTCCCCCTCCTCCGCCTTGGCGGCCTGGCGGCGATAGTGCAGGCCGGCGGCGGGGGCGAGGAAGATCAGCAGCTTCCAGGCGTTGAAGGCGGCATTGATCTCGTCCACCGCGTTGGAACCGGTGGCGGAGGCGACGAGGAAGCCCAGCCCGTAGGCGATGGCCGCGCCCGCCGCCATCGCGGCCCCCGCGCCCAGCAGCACGCCGAGGCCCGAGGGCATGCGCCCCACGATCAGCTTGGGCAGCCACACGCCCAGGGGCACGATCAGGATCAGGCAGATCACCAGGGTCATCTCAGCGCATACTCCGTGCCGCCGCCGTCGTTCCAATAAAGCCGGATGCGACCCCGACCGATGCCGGCGCGGGCGCAGCGGGCCTCCCGCGCGGCGGCGCCTTCGGCCGCGCCGATCAGGCAGACCCGATCCTCGTACCAGGCCCATTCCCCGGCCCAGGCCTTGCCGTCGACCTCGCCCGCGACCCGCCCGTCGGCCGAGTGCCTCAGCCAGCCGTCGCCGTCCGTCTGCCGAATGACCCTGTCCACCACGATGGCCCGCCAGCGCCACTCCTCGCCGATGCGGGACATCTGGGCGTGGACGGGATGGGCCGCGCCGAGCAGCAACGCCAGACAGGCAAGCATTCGAAGGCGGCATCCCCTCACGATCGGGCCACCGAGATCGAGATGCGTTCAGGATGAGTGACCGCGATGCCACCCATGCCGATCGACGGGTCGATGTCGAGGACCCAATCCTCGGCGGCCAGTGCACTTTCGAGCGCCGGCCGGCCGTTGCCAGGACGGAACAGCCACCCGACCGCGTGCCGAACCCCGTCCAACCCATACGTTGCGACGGTCTCGATCTTCGCGTCGAAAACGATGTTTTGCGGCATCATGACCTCGCTGAAAGCAAACACCCGAGGTTCGTCGATCCGAACGTTCACCATCGCCCCGTCGCTGCACCTGCGGAAAGACAGCAACGCCGCGCTCATCGCCCCGTTTCGAGCATCCTTGTTCTCGAAGCCGAGCGCCTCCAGCCATCCGTCGTGCAGCGATGACAGAACCGCGTTCATTTCGGCGAGGTCGTCGCTCAAAGCGCCCCCATCACCTTCCCATTGAACCCGAACACCTTCCGGTCCCCCGCGTAAGGCACCAGCATCACTTCGCGCCGCTGGCCGGGCTCGAAGCGCACCGCGGTGCCCGCGGCGATGTCGAGGCGCATGCCGCGGGCGGCGTCGCGGTCGAAATCCAGCGCGGGGTTGGTCTCGGCGAAATGGTAGTGGCTCCCGACCTGCACCGGGCGGTCGCCGGTATTGGCGACCTCCAGCGTCAGGGTCTCGCGGCCGGCGTTCAGCTCGATCTCGCCCTCGGCGGGGAACATCTCTCCGGGGATCACCGGCGCGCCCTCAGCCAAAGCCCTGCGACGGCGAGCGCGGCCAGCGCCAGCAGCGCCGCCTCGACGCCGTGGGGATGGGCGTGACCCTCGGGGCCGGCATGAGCCAGCGCCGCGGCGGGGGCGAGGACGAGCGCGGCGGAAACAAGGCGGGTCATGGGTCGGCTCCTGAACATCGGGTCAGCGGATGGGATGGTGCACGGTCACCAGCTTGGTGCCGTCGGGAAACGTGGCCTCCACCTGCACTTCGTGGATCATCTGGGGGATCCCCTCCATGCATTGCTCGGCCGTGACGACCGCGGCGCCGGCCTCCATCAGATCCGCGACCGAACGGCCGTCGCGCGCGCCCTCGACCACATAGTCGGTGATCAGCGCGATGGCCTCCGGGTGGTTCAGCTTCACGCCGCGGGCCAGCCGCCCTCGGGCGACCATGGCGGCGACGGAGACCAAAAGCTTGTCCTTCTCGCGCGGGGTGAGGTTCATGGCGTACGTCCTCTCACATCGTCCAGACGCGCGGCAGCGGGGCGCCGCGCAGGTGTTCCAGCGCCGGGGCGAGGGCGCGGCGCAGCGCGAAACCGTCCTCGCCCAGAAACCGCGCGATCAGCAGCCCGTCCAAGGCGGAGGCCGCGGCCCGCCCGGTCAGGCAGGCGCGAAATCCGCCCAGCCGATCCTCGGCGTCCGGCGCAGCGTAGACCACGGTGGCCGCGGCGCGCGCCCCCGCGAAGGTCGCGGGGCCGGCGGCGATGGCGGCGGCATCGCCCAGCAGGCGCAGCCCGTCCGCCCAGACCAGCCGCCCCCCCCGCCGCAGCCGCCAGGCGTCGCGGAACCGCGCGTCGGTCACGGTCTCGCCCATCGCGGCGCGGCCCAGCGTCAGCGGCTCCACGCCCAGGAACCGGGCGTCCTCCGCCATATCGATCTCCAGCCGCCGGTCGAGCGCCCCGCCGTCGAACAGGATCGTCTCCTGCGGCAGCCAGTCGAGCCGGGCGCCGGCGCCCAGCGTGACCTGCGCGCGCACTTCGGCGACCTCGCCCGGCTGAGCGCGGTAGACGCGCTCGGCCGCCTGGGTGGTCACGGTCAGAAAGGCGCCCGCCTCCGCCTCCGCCGCATAGGCGAAGCGGTCGCCGCCGGTCAGCCCGCCCGCGGTGTTCAGCAGCACCGCCACCGGCGCACCCTCCACCCGCGGCAGAAAGCACTTGGCGGAGCCTTGCTGGCGCAGCCCGCGCAGGCCCCCGGCGCCCAGCCGCACCTTCGCCTCGCCCTGCGCGCGCGGCTGCGCCGAAACCGCGTCGGGCGCGAAGGATCGGGGGGGGCCGGCGAGGACGGGCGCGAGAACGGGGGCGGGGGCGGCGGTCATCGGGCCTCTTGGCGGCGGCGGCCCGGATTGCGGCGGGGCCGGCGGGATCAACGGAAGGCGCCCGAAGCGCCGCGCTCGGAACCCTGCCGCCATCCCGCCCGACGCGCAAGCCTTCGGCGCCCGCCCCGCCGGCGCCCAAGAGTTGTGCAACGGAACTCAAGCGTCCCGGCGCCGCGGCGTCGCCCTTGGCTCGCCGCGCCGCCGGGAATAGGTTGCGCGCCCGACTCGAAACGACCCCGATCCGCCCCCGCGCGCAGGCGCAGCAGGAAGCCGCCCCGATGTTCAACAGCCTTCTCGGCATGGTCTCGTCCGACATGGCGATCGACCTCGGCACGGCCAACACGCTGGTCTACGTCAAGGGCCGCGGCATCGTGCTGAACGAACCGTCGGTGGTCGCCTTCGCCACCAAGAACGGCAAGAAAGAGGTTCTGGCGGTCGGCGAGGACGCCAAGCTCATGCTGGGCCGCACCCCCGGTTCGATCCAGGCGATCCGGCCGATGCGCGACGGCGTCATCGCCGATTTCGACGTGGCCGAGGAGATGATCAAGCACTTCATCCGCAAGGTGCACCGGCGTGGGTCCTTCGCCTCGCCCAAGATCATCGTCTGCGTGCCGTTCGGCGCCACCCCGGTGGAGGAACGGGCGATCCGCGAGTCGGTCATGGCCGCCGGCGCCCGCCGCGCCGCCCTGATCCCCGAGCCCATCGCCGCGGCCATCGGCGCCGGCATGCCGATCACCGAGGCCACCGGCTCCATGGTCGTCGACATCGGCGGCGGCACGACGGAGGTCGCGGTGCTGTCCTTGGGCGACATCGTCTACGCCCGCTCCATCCGCGTGGGCGGCGACAAGATGGACGAGGCGATCATCAACTTCCTGCGTCGCCAGCAGAACATTCTGATCGGCGAGTCGACCGCCGAGCGCATCAAGACTTCCATCGGCACCGCCCGCGTTCCCGACGACGGCCGCGGCCGGGCCATCGAGATCCGCGGCCGCGACCTGCTCAACGGCATTCCCAAGGAGATCGAGGTCACCCAGGGCCAGATCGCCGAGGCGCTGGCCGAGCCGGTCACGCAGATCAAGGAGGCGGTGATGAGCGCGCTGGAGGCGACGCCTCCCGACCTCGCCGCCGACATCGTCGACCGCGGCGTGATGCTGACCGGCGGCGGCGCCCTGCTGGGCGATCTCGACCTGGCGCTGCGCGAGCAGACGGGCCTGGCGATCACGGTCGCCGAGGAACCGCTGTCCTGCGTCGCGCTCGGCACCGGCAAGGCGCTGGAGCATGAGAAGGACCTGATCCATATTCTCAACTACGATCGCTGACCTGCCCCCGAAAGGAGCGGACCGCTGAGCGACCGGAACGAGACCAGTGCGCAATCGGGCGCGGGGCGCACGCTCCGCCGCATTCTGCTGTTCGTGCTCACCCTGGGCTTCCTGGCCGTCTTCGCCTTCTGGCGGATCGACAATCCGCGGGTGGAGCGGCTGCGCATGCAGGCCGCCGACGCGCTGCATCCGGCCTGGGTCGGCCTGGGAGAGCCGCTGACCCTGCTGACCGAAATGGCCGCCGACGTCCAGGACCTGGCCCGCGTCTACGAACAGAACCAGGAGCTGCGCCGCGAGATCCAGCGCCTTCGCGCCTGGCGCGAGGCGGCGCGGGAGCTGGAGCAGGAGAACGCGCGTCTGCGCGCCCTCAACAACGTGCGCCTGCCGCCTGAAACCGGCTTCGTGACCGGCGAGATCATCGCCGATGCCGGCGGACCGTTCCTGCACACCGGCCTCGTGAACATCGGCTATCGCGACGGCGTGCAGGACGGCGCGGCGGTGATGGACGGCGCGGGGCTCGCGGGCCGCATCGTGGGGCTGGGGCGTCGGGCGGCGCGGGTGCTCTACGTGACCGACTATTCCTCCAACGTGCCGGTCATCATCCGGCCTTCGGGGCGCCGGGCGATCCTGCGCGGCGACGGCGCGGCCTCCCCCCGCCTCGATTTCCTTGAAAGCGCCGAGGGCGTGCGGCCGGGCGACCGCGTGGTGACCTCGGGCGACGGGTCGGTATTCCCGGCGGACCTGCTGGTGGGCGCGGCGGTGCAGGGGCCGGACGGACTGGCGCGCGTGCGCCTCTCGGCGGATCTGGCGCGCGTGGAGTTCGTGCGCGTGCTGCGCTGGCGTCCGGATACGGAGATCGAGACCCAGGGCGACC
>JBCBYE010000689.1:0-2403 GCA_039816075.1 Pseudomonadota bacterium
CAGGGGGCCGAGGGAGTTGCCGTCGAGATAGATCACCCCATCGGGCAGATCGAACAGCGCCCGGGTGCGGGCGAAGGGGTCGGGGGCCGACTCGGGGGCTGGATCGGAGCCTGCGCATGACCTCCCCCATCTCCGACCCAGCCTCCGATCCAGCCCCCGAGTCGGCCCCCGACCCCTTCGCCCGCACCCGGGCGCTGTTCGATCTGCCCGATGGGGTGATCTATCTCGACGGCAACTCCCTCGGCCCCCTGCCGCGCGCCGTGCGCGCCCGCACCGACGCGGCCGTGGCCGATGAATGGGGCGCCCGATTGATCCGCGGCTGGAACGAGGCGGGGTGGATCGACCTGCCCGCCCGCACGGGGGAACGCATCGCCGCCCTCATCGGCGCCGCGCCCGGCACGGTGCGCTGCGCCGACGCCACCTCCGTCAACCTCTTCAAGGTCCTCTCCGCGGCGCTGGCGATGCGGCCGGACCGCCGCGTGATCCTTTCGGATCTCGGCAATTTCCCGACCGATCTCTACGTCGCCCAGAACCTCGCCCGGGCCCTGGGCCGGAACCACGAGGTCAAGGCGCCGCCGCCCGAGCAGGTGGCGGGCGCCCTCGACAAGACCGTCGCGGCGTTGATGCTGACGGAGGTCGACTACAAGACCGGCCGCCGCCACGACATGAAGGCGTTGACCGAGGCCGCCCATGCGGTCGGCGCGCTGGCGATCTGGGATCTGGCGCATTCCGCCGGCGCCTTCCCCGTGGACCTGGAAGGCTGCGGCGCCGATTTCGCCGTGGGCTGCGGCTACAAGTATCTCAACGGCGGACCCGGCGCGCCGGCCTTCCTCTACGTGGCGCGGCGCCATCAGGACGCGGCGCAGCCCGCCCTCTCCGGCTGGTTCGGCCATGCCGAACCCTTCGCCTTCGATCCCGCCTGGCGCCCGGCCGAGGGCATCGACCGCATGATGGTCGGCACCTGGCCGGTCCTCTCCATGACCGCGCTGGAGGAGGCGCTGAAGATCTGGGACGACGTCGACCTGACCGAGGTCCGCGCCCGGTCCGAGGCGCTCACCACCCGCTTCATCGCGGCGGTGGAGGCGTCCTGCGGCGACGCCCTCACGCTCGCCACCCCGCGCGATCCCGCCGCCCGCGGCTCCCAGGTCTCGTTCCGCCATCCGGAGGGCTACGCGGTCATGCAGGCCCTGATCGCCCGCGGCGTGATCGGCGATTTCCGCGCGCCGGACCTGCTGCGCTTCGGCTTCGCGCCGCTCTACGTGACGCTCGAGGACGTGGAGCGGGCGGCCGCGACGCTGGCCGACGTGCTCTCCACCCGCGCCTGGGACGCGCCGCAGTTCCGCCAACGCGCGAAGGTCACGTGAGCGATCCCTACGATCCCGCCGAAGAGGGCGCGCGCCAGGACTTCTCGCGGCGCATGTCCTATGGCGACTACCTGCATCTCGACGCGGTGCTGGGCGCGCAGCGGCCGCTCTCCGATGCCCATGACGAGATGCTCTTCATCATCCAGCACCAGACGTCGGAGCTGTGGATGCGCCTCGCGCTGCACGAGCTGAATGCCGCCCGCGCCATGATCGCGGCGGATCGGCTGGAGGAGAGCTTCAAGATGCTCGCCCGCGTCTCGCGGATCTTCGAGCAGCTGAACGCCGCCTGGGACGTGCTGCGCACCATGACCCCGGCCGACTACACGAGGTTCCGCGAGAGCTTGGGCGAAAGCTCCGGCTTCCAGTCGCACCAATACCGGCTGATCGAGTTCGCCGTGGGCAACCGCAACCGCGCCATGATCCGCCCCCATGCGCACAGGCCGGAGGACGTCGCGGCGCTGGAGGCGGAGCTGGCGCGCCCCTCCCTCTACGACGCCGCGCTTGGCGCGCTCGCCCGCAGCGGCCTGCCCGTGCCTCAGGCCATGCTGGCCCGCGACCCGGCCGAGCCCCACGTCGCCGACGCGGCCGTGGAGGCCGCCTGGGCGGAGGTCTACCGTGCGCCCGAGGCCCATTGGCGCCTCTACGAGCTGGCCGAGAAGCTGGTGGATTTCGAGGATTACTTCCGCCGCTGGCGCTTCAACCACGTCACCACGGTGGAGCGGGTCATCGGCTTTCGCCGCGGCACCGGCGGCACGGCGGGCGTGCCCTATCTGCGCCGGATGCTCGAGGTCGTGCTGTTCCCCGAACTCTGGAGCGTCCGCACCCGCCTCTGACCGCGCGGGGTGCGCCGGGCGCCGCCGGCGCCGGTCCTCCCGTCCGCCTCTCCCGGCGCCGTCTCGCCCCGGACCTGATCCGGGGCCTCCTTGCGCGGGTCCGGGCGCCGCGCCGATCACGCGAGCGGGGCGGCGCCGCTCCCCTCCAGTCGCAACGCGGGCGGCGAGCGCAGGAGGCCCCGGATCAGGTCCGGGGCGAGACGGCG
>JBCBYE010000825.1:0-1754 GCA_039816075.1 Pseudomonadota bacterium
CAAGGCCTTCTCAGCAATCTGCGAAAACCTCCTCCCAAAAGACC
Organism: Pseudomonadota bacterium; assembly: GCA_039816075.1. Classification (GTDB taxonomy): domain Bacteria; phylum Pseudomonadota; class Alphaproteobacteria; order Rhodobacterales; family Rhodobacteraceae; genus Albimonas. The sequence continues at coordinate 45 of JBCBYE010000825.1, forward strand.
CGCCCCAGGAGACCTGGCCAGCCGCGCTCCGCGCGGCCGCGTCACGAGGGGGCTCGATGCCCCCGAGGGGCGCGCACGTTCGGGGGGGCGCCGCGCTCAGCCGGGGGCGGCGGCGGAGCCGATGTAGATGATGGCCGTGGAGGGCAGGATGCCGAAGCGGATGTCGCCGCGGCGGTCGATCCCCGCCGGCCCGAGGCCTGAGAAGGGCCCCGGGGCGAAGCCCAGGCCCGTGAGCGCGGCGCGCAGGTCGCGGGGGCGGATGAAGAGCTCCGGATCGTGGGCGCCTTTGGGCAGGAGGCCCAGCACGTCCTCCGCCACGGTCTTGACGGCGAAGGCGGCGACGGGATTGGCGTTGATCGTGTCGAAGTGGAAGACGCCGCCGGGGCGCAGCACGCGGCGCACCTCCGCCAGCACCTGGCCGAGGTCGCGGACATGTTCCAGCACGTCGACGCAGACCACGGCGTCGAAGGCGGCGTCGGGATAGGGCAGGGCTTCGCCCACGCCGACGCCGTAGTCGATGCTCAGGCCTTCGGCCGCGGCGTGGGCGCGGGCGGCGGCGACGGCGTCCGCGGCGGGGTCGAGACCGCGGACGCGCGCGCCCTTGCGGGCCAGCGCCTCGGCCATGAAGCCGCCGGCGCAGCCGAGGTCGAGCACGTCGAGACCGCCCCAGTCCGGGGTCGTGCGCTCGAAGAAACGCAGGCGCGCGGGGACCATGGCCTGCAGGGTGCGCACCCATCTGACGGAGCCGTCCCACCAGGCGCCGGCGACGCCGTCGTAGAGGGCGGGGTTTTGGGCGGAGGAGGCGTAATCGGTCATCGCGGGCTCGGCCGAAGGCTCCAGAACGGGGTTTTCGCGCGGTAGGCGCGCCAGGCGTCGCCGAACAGGCGGTCGAGCCGACGCTCCTTCAGCCGGGGGCCGAGGGCGCAGTAGGCGGTGAGCGCGGCGGCGGCGAAGAGCTGGTCCGGCGTCCAGACCGGCACGGCCCAGGTGACCAGCGCGAAGGCCAGGTAGATCGGGTGGCGCATGGCGCGGAACGTTCCGCGCGTGGGCATCGGCGGAAACGCCGGGCGCGCGCCGCGGTAGAGCGAGAGCCAGCCCAGCAGGCCGCTCTGCACCTCTGCGCCCGCGTCCCAGCTGGCCTTGGCGAGGAAGGCCCAGGCGGCGGCGTAGGCGGCGAGGACCAGCGCCAGCCAGCCGCCCGAGGCCTGCCACCAGACCACGCCCGAGGGCGTCCAGAGCCAGAAGAGCGCGATCAGCTGCAGCGAGGCGATCAGCGCGTAAGTGGAGGTGGCGAGCGTGCGGCCCGTCGCCTCGTCGCCCGGGGCGAGGCGCGCCAGGACGCGGTTTCCGCCGCGGGTGAGCAGGATCGAATGGCCCAGGGGAAACTGAGCGAGCAGGAGCGCGTTGGCGGCCCAGGCCCAGGGCTGCGGCACGACGCCGAGGCCGAGCTGCATCCCCGCGCCCAGGCCGAGCAGCATGGAGAGCGCGGCGAGGCCGAAGGTCCCGTGGCAGAGCGCGCCCCAAAGGAGGGCGAGGCGCCGCTCGCGCCGCGCCTGGACGGGCGGACGATCCGCCGTTTCGGCGGCGAGGATGCGCTTGAGCGGGTCGAGCCGCGCGAGGCGGGCGAGCAGCGCGGCGGCGCGGGGCGGGGCGGCGGCGTCGGTCATGCAGCGGCAGATAGGCGGCGCGCGCCGCGCGGCGAGGGGGGTG
>JBCBYE010000315.1:0-5641 GCA_039816075.1 Pseudomonadota bacterium
CGACGATCCACGCTATGCCGATCTGGTGGGCAAGGACGCGATCCTGCCCCTGGTCGGCCGGCGCCTGCGCATCGTCGCCGACGCCTATGCGGACCCCGAGAAGGGCACCGGCGCGGTGAAGATGACGCCGGCGCATGATTTCAACGACTTCGAGGTCGGAAAGCGCCAGGGCCTGCGCGCCATCAACGTGATGACCCCGCGCGCCGAGATGTTCCTGGAGGGCAACGCGGCCTTCCTCGACGGCTGCGCGCCGACGGGCGAGGCCATGGCGCTGGAGGGGCTCGACCGTTACGCCGCCCGCGCCCGGATCGTCGCGCTGGCCGAGGCGCAGGGCTGGCTCGACGGCATCGACGAGGATGCGCATGTGGTGCCCCATGGCGACCGCTCCAAGGTCGCCGTCGAGCCCTACCTGACCGACCAGTGGTTCGTGGACGCCAAGGCGCTGGCGCGCGAGGCGGTGGCGGCGGTGCGCGAGGGCGACACGGTCTTTCACCCGCGGAACTGGGAGAAGACCTACTTCAACTGGCTCGACAACATCGAACCCTGGTGCATCTCCCGCCAGCTGTGGTGGGGCCACCAGATCCCGGTCTGGTACGGGCCGGACGGCGAGATCTTCTGCGAGGCGTCCGAGGCCGAGGCGGCCGCGGCGGCGCGCGCGCATTACGGCGAGGATCGGCCGCTGACGCGCGATCCGGACGTGCTCGACACCTGGTTCTCCTCCGGCCTGTGGCCCATGGGGACGCTGGGCTGGCCGGAGCGGACGGAGGCGCTGTCGCGCTACTATCCCGGCGCGGTGCTGGTGACGGGCTTCGACATCATCTTCTTCTGGGTCGCCCGGATGATGATGTTCGGCTGCCATTTCATGCGCGACGCGGCCGAGAAGCCGGTCGTGCCGTTCAAGGACGTCTACGTGCACGCGCTGGTGCGGGCCGAGGACGGCAAGAAGATGTCCAAGAGCATCGGCAACGTCATCGATCCGCTGGAGCTGATCGACGAATACGGCGCCGACGCCATGCGCTTCACGCTGTGCGCGCTCGCGGCCATGGGGCGCGACGTGCGCATGGCGAAATCGCGGGTCGCCGGCTATCGCAACTTCGCCACCAAGCTGTGGAACGCGGCGCGCTTCGGCGAAATGAACGACTGCGTGCCGGTCGAGGGGTTCGACCCGGCCTCGGCCCGCCGGCCCCTGAACCGCTGGATCGTGGGGGAGACCGGGCGCCTGCGCGCGGCGGTGGACGCGGCGCTGGAGGCCTATCGCTTCAACGATGCGGCCGCCGCGCTCTACGCCGATGTCTGGGGCGTGTTCTGCGACTGGTACGTGGAGCTGTCCAAGCCCCTGCTGATGGGCGAGGACGGCGCCGCGAAGGACGAGACGCGGGCGGTGCTGGCCTGGGCCCTCGATGCGCGGCTGAAGCTGCTGCATCCCTTCATGCCCTTCATCACCGAGGCGCTGTGGGAGCAGCGCGCGGCGCGGCCTGCCATGCTGGCGGTGACGGACTGGCCCGAGATCGGGCCCGAGGCGGCCGATGCCGCGTGCGATGCCGAGATCGGGCGGATCATCGGGCTGATCGAGGCGGTGCGCTCCGTCCGCGCGGAGATGAACGTGCCGCCGTCGGCCAAGCTGCCGCTGATCCTGACCGAGGGGTCCGAGGCGCTGGAGGCGGCCGTGCGCGAGGCGCTGCCGCTGGTGGAGCGGCTGGCGCGGGTCGAGGGCTTTGTCCGCGGCGCGGCGCCCGAGGGGTCGGTGACGGCGCCGGTGCCCGAGGGCGCGGTGGCGCTGCCCCTGGCCGGCGTGATCGACGGCGCCAAGGAGAAGGCGCGGCTGGAAAAGGCCCTGGCCAAGGCGACCAAGGAGGCCGAGGGCATTGCGCGCAAGCTCGACAATCCGGGCTTTCTGGCCAAGGCGCCCGAAGAGGTGGTCGAGGAGAACCGCGAGCGTCTGGACGCGGCGCGGGCCGAAGCCGCGCGCCTGAAGGCGGCGGCGGACCGCGCGGCGGCGCTGGTCTGAGCGGCGGATCGCGGGGCGGCGGGTCGCTTGGCGGAGCGCTTCGCGCACGTGACACCGCCCCCCCTCCCTGTCCCTCCCCCTGCAGGGGGAGGGGACGCCAGCGGGCGGGTTTTGCGGAACTTGTTTCGTGGGGGGGCTTTGAGGAAGACGCTTTTTTGCTGAGAAGGCCCGCGAGGGCGGGCCTCTGGCGAGCGTTCGCCGAGTCGCCGAAAGCCTCAAGGCCGAGCCGCGCTCCGCGCGGTCGCTGCGCGCGGCCTTCGGCCTTGCTTGCGAGCCTTGACCCTTTCGACGACTCGGCTTGCGCGGAACTCCGCGGTCGGTGCGGGCCGGGGGGGGGGGGCGCAGGCTCGCGCTGGGCTTGATCCGCGGTCTTGTTGCGCCGGGGGCCGGCGCTTCGATTTGGCGTGGCTTTTGGGGACGACGGAGCGACGGGGCAGCTGAGCGACGGCGAACGCCGCCCGCTGGAGCGGGTCAAGGGGATCTGCGCGCCGCCAGCAGGGCGTCGACGAGGCGGCCGAAGGCGTCGGCCTCGGCCGGGGGCAGCGCCGCGAGGGCGCGGCGCTCGGCCTGCCGGGCCAGGGGCACCAGCTCCGCCATCAGCGCCCGACCCTCCCGCGTCAGCGACAGCGATACCAGGCGCCGGTCCGCCTCGGACCCCGTGCGGCGCACGTAGCCGGCTCCGGCCAGGCGCTGGGCGGCGCGGGTGATGCTGGGCTTGTCGAGATGCACCTGGGCGTGGATCTCGCGCACGCTGACCGCGTCGGCCTGGCTCAGATGCGCCAGCACGCGCCATTCCGCCCGGCTCAGTCCGTAACGGTCGCCGTAGACCTCGGCGAACTCCGCCGACACCGCCTCGGCCAGGCGCGCCAGCCGGTAGGGCAGGAAGGCGCCGAGATCGAAGGGCGCCGCCGGAGGGGCCTGGCCCGAAGGCGCTTGGGTCGAGCCGGTCGCAGGGGGATCGCCCCCCCCGTTGGACGGGCCCGAGAGGGGTGAGCTCCCGTCGGGGGGCGCGGCGGCGGTCGGACTTGACTTCATTGCGTTTGAAACGAAACTCCCTCCGCAAGGCGACGTCAAGCGCCGCCGCGTCGAACGCCGCGCCCGGGGAGAGAGCCATGAACCAGCAGTCCACGCCGCAGGCCGACCTCGATCACGCGCGCGTCGGCGCCGCGCTCGGCTACCTGCCCGGCTTCGGCAACGATTTCGAGACCGAGGCCCTGCCGGGCGCGCTGCCGCAGGGGCGCAACTCGCCGCAGCGGGTGAACTACGGGCTCTATGCCGAGCAGCTGTCGGGCACGCCCTTCACCGCGCCGCGGGGGCAGAACGAGCGGACATGGTGCTACCGCATCCGCCCTTCCGTGAAGCATTCGGGGCGCTTCCAGCGCATCGAACTGCCCTACTTCAAGACCGCGCCCTGCATCGACGACCATGTGCAGAGCCTGGGCCAGTATCGCTGGGATCCGGTGCCGATCCCCGAGGGTCAGGAGCTGACGTTCCTGACCGGGATGCGGACGATGGCCACGGCGGGGGACGTGAACACTCAGGTGGGGCTCGCCATCCACCACTATGCGCTGAACGCGCCGATGGCGGACGAGTATTTCTACAGCGCCGACAGCGAGTTTCTGATCGTGCCGCAGACCGGCGGCCTCGACATCTTCACCGAGCTGGGGCGCATGGAGGTGCGGCCGCTGGAGATCGCGCTGGTGCCGCGCGGCATGGTGTTCCGCGTCAGGCCGCTGGACGGGCCGGCGCGCGGCTTCGTCTGCGAGAATTACGGCGCCAAGTTCGACCTGCCGAACCGGGGACCGATCGGTGCCAACTGCCTGGCCAATCCGCGGGACTTCAAGACGCCGGTGGCGGCCTATGAGGACGTGGAGCGGCCGAGCCGCCTGATCGTCAAATGGTGCGGGCAGTTCCATGCGACCGAGATCGGGCACTCGCCGCTGGACGTGGTCGCCTGGCACGGCAACTACGCGCCGAGCAAATACGACCTGCGGACGTTCTCGCCCGTGGGCGCGATCCTCTTCGACCACCCCGATCCCAGCATCTTCACGGTGCTGACGGCGCCTTCGGGGGTGGAGGGGACGGCGAACATAGACTTCGTGATCTTCCCGCCGCGCTGGGGCGTGGCGGAGGATACGTTCCGCCCGCCCTGGTATCACAAGAACATCATGTCCGAGTTCATGGGCAACGTGATCGGCCAGTACGACGCCAAGCCCCAGGGCTTCGTGCCCGGCGGCATGAGCCTGCACAACATGATGCTGCCGCACGGGCCGGATGCGGAGGCCTTCGAAAAGGCGTCTTCGGTGGAGCTGAAGCCCCACAAGCTCGACGAGACCATGGCCTTCATGTTCGAGAGCCGGTTTCCGCAGCATCTGACGGCCTTCGCGGCCCATGAGGCGCCGCTGCAGGACGATTACGTGGATTGCTGGACGGGGCTCGCGAAGAAGTTCGACGGCACGCCGGGGTTGAAGTAGAGGCATGGGCGGCGACATCTTCGAGATCTACTGGGTGTACGCGGAGGGGAAGCGCGCCTGCGCGGTCGGCCCCTGCTTCGTTGGCTTCGACCCGTTCGACCTAGACGGCATGCAGGTTCAGGCCGCTCCCTTCATCCTGCTTTGGGTCGCGCTCAGAGCCAGAAGCCTCCGCGCCCAGCGCGCCGCGGCGCGGGCGGCGGGCGACTGACCATGGCCGCCCTCTTCATCGCCGTGGTCGTCGGCTTGATCGCCGCGCTGATCCTTCGCTCGCGCCTTCGGCGCCGCAACCGACCGCCGGAGTATCTCGCGGCGGCTCGACGAAAGGCCGCGCTGCGCCATAGGGCCGAGGTGGAAGAACGCCGGAGCGGGCAGGGGAACGACGGCGGGGACGCCGCGGATGGACGGGACTGAGGCCGCGCAGACGGCGGGAACGGGAGGGCGCATGAAGCGCAGCTGGATCGAGAGCGCGAACGACCCCGAGGGGCACTTTCCGCTCGACAACCTGCCCTACGGCGTCTTCAGCCGGGGCGAGGATCTGCCGCGCTGCGGCGTGGCGCTGGGCGATCAGGTGATCGACCTGGAGGTTCTGGAGGAGGCCGGCCTGCTGCCCGTCGAGGGCGGGGATGAGGCGCTGGGCGTCTTCGGCGAGCCGTTCCTCAACGAATTCATGGAGATGGGGCCCGAGGTCTGGTCTGCCGTGCGCGCCCGGCTGACGGAGCTGTTGGTCGGGGGCGGCGACGACGCCCTGCGCGCGAACGGCGCTTTGCGCGAGGCGGCGCTGATCCCCATGGCCAAGGCGCGGATGCACCTGCCGTTCCACGTGGTCGAGTACACCGACTTCTTCAGCGGGCGGCAGCATGCGTTCAACGCAGGCTCGATGTTCCGCGATCCGGAGAACGCGCTGCCGGCGAACTGGCTGCATCTGCCGATCGCCTACAACGGGCGGGCCTCGACCGTGGTGGCGTCGGGGCATGACGTGATCCGGCCCATGGGGCAGCTGAAGCCGCACGGCGCGGACGCGCCCTATTGGGGCGCCTGCCGGCGACTGGATTTCGAGCTTGAGATGGGCGCGGTGGTCGGCCTGCCCTCCGCGATGGGCGAGCGGCTGAGCGTGGCGGAGGCGGAGCGGGCGATCTTCGGCTACGTCCTGCTGAACGAC
>JBCBYE010000436.1:0-4223 GCA_039816075.1 Pseudomonadota bacterium
GGCAGAGGCCCGTCAGATCGCCCTTCACGTCGGACAGAAAGACCGGCACGCCGGCATTGGAGAAGCTTTCCGTCAGGGTCTGCAGCGTGACGGTCTTGCCGGTGCCCGTGGCGCCGGCGATCAGGCCGTGGCGGTTGGCGCGCTTGAGCGTCAGGTGGACGGGCGTGCCGCCGTCCGGGCCGCCGCCGCCCACGAAAATGCTGCCCTCGTCGCTCATCGCCGCCCGCTCCCTCGCCCCTTCGGTCCGTGTGGGACGGAGCCTGCCCTTGCAGCACCGGGCGAGGCAAGCGGCGCGGCGCGCTCGACGCGTCGCGCGGGGGCGGATATCGATCCGCCATGCGCAGCCTCGCGGTCCTCTCCCTCGGCGCCTTCTACCTCGCCGCCGTCGTCGCCGTCATGGCGCGCATCGGCGGCACGTGCACGCAGGGCGATGCCGGTCGCCTGTTCGGCGCCGCTGCCGCCCTTTCGGTCCTCGCGCTCGCCGCGATCCTGGCGCGGGGGTCGGGCCGACCGCGCCTGGTTCTGATCGGGCTCGCGCCCCTGGCGCCGGTCTATCTCTGGCAAGCGGGCTTCGCGGCGCATCTGGCCGTCGAGACCGCCTGGCGCGGCCGCCCGGCCTGCGACGTTCTGGAGGAAACGGCGAAAGGCTTCCCGCCCGACGGCGCCGAGGCGGTCTTCGCCGCCCTCTGGCTCGCCCTCGCCGTCGCGAGCTTGGCGGTCGTCGCCCTGCTGGCGCGCGACGCGCGGGCCGCCGCCCGACCGCCGCCCGCGCCCTGAGGCCCGGCCCCCCTCCCAAAGACGTCCCGCCGCCAGCCGCGCTCGGCGCGAGTCGCGGCCGGTTCCGGGCAGAAATGACGCGTCCCGGCGGGTCGCCGACGACAGGGAAGAACGGCGCGGGGACGCCGCCCGGGCGGCATCCCGTCCGCGGGCTCGTCAGGCGCGCCGCCCGCGGCGGCGTCGCCCGACCAGCGTCAGCCCGCCGGCCCCGGCCAGTAGCAGCAGTGCGGAGGCGGGCAGGGGCACCTGCGAGGTCTGAAAGCGCAGGTTGGGCCCGATGAAGCCGTTCGCGACGTTGGGGTTGCCCGCGGACGAGCTGGGCAGCGTCAGCTCGCTCACCCCGCCTGTGCTGGCCGGACCGAGATAGACGAGGTCGTCGAAGGTCGTGAAGGTCGACATCACGAACGTGCCCGGCGCGTTTCCGCCATCGTAGAACGCGCCGAGGGTGTAGGTCTGACCGGGGGCGACAGGCACTGGACTGGCCAGCTCGACATAGCCGAACAGCCGCGGCGGTTCGCCCGGGCCGAGGGGATTGTCGACGTCCAGCACGGCGTTGGCGAAGTTCGCCTCGACCGTCTCCGCGGCGAGCAGAACGCCGCTTCCGTCCCAAAGGCCGACGTCGCGATCGACCGTGAGCGTGCCTCCGTTCCCGCCCAGAAGGCCCAGATGCGTGACGAGGAGGTCCGTTTCGACGTTGAACATCCAGCCCGCCGTGCGAGCGATGCGGGCGATCCCAGTGCCCAGGTCAGACAGCTCGAGCCCTGGACCGGAGTCCGTGAGCATCGTGGCCCGGGCGTGTCCGCCCGAAAGGCCGATGACGGCCGCGACCGAGGCGGCCAGCAAGGCCGAGATCCGAATGCGCACTACTGCCCCCAATGTTTGTCCGGTGCATGCTTGCAAAGCCCATGAGCGCAAAACCAGCGATTCCTGTCAAACGACTCGAGCGATCGCGCGCATGTTTCAGCTTGGCGAATGGAGCGCCCGCTGAAGAGGCTCGGCGAGTCGACGGCGGAGTTGCGGCGGCCGACCGGCACTCCGTTCTGGTCCGCCGCCGAAGCCGCCTGCGCGCCTTTCCCCCGTCGGACGCACAGAGGCGCGAAGGCGGCGCGGCGCCTGCGGCCGTCCCCGCGGATCAGGGCGCGGGCCCGCCCCGCGGAACCTCTACCTCGACCCCCTCCCAAAGACGTTGCGCCGCGGCGTCGCGACCGCTGGACGCCCGTTCCGTGAGTGATAAAACGAGAGAGCCTTCGATGGAGCGCGGACCTGATGGAAAAGCTGCTGGAAACCCTCAAAAACGTCCTCACCTGGTGGAACCGGGCCACGCTCGTCACCAAATGGACCGTGGCCAGGCACGGCGTGAGGGTCGGGGAGGACGAGGCCGGCAACACCTTCTACCGCTCCAAGCAGGGCGATCGGCGCTGGGTGATCTATGGCGGCGTCGCCGACGCCTCCCAGGTCTCGCCCGACTGGCACGGCTGGCTCCACCACACCTGGGACGAGCCGCCGACCGAGGCGCCGCTGCCCCGCAAGGCGTGGGAAAAGGATCACAAGCCCAACATGACCGGAACCGCGCTGGCCTACCGCCCGCCGGGCTCGGTCCTCACGCCGCAAACGCGCCCGCGCGCCACCGGCGATTACGAGGCCTGGCAGCCGGAGTGATCCGCGCCGCGCCGGGCCAGATGACAGGACCTGCGAAGGACCCGACCCAGACATGGCCAGCAACGCCGCCGAAACGCTGATCGGCGCCGCCGTCCTCGCCGCCGCCGGCGGTTTCCTGTTCTACGCCGCTCAGACGGCGGATCTGGGCGGAGGGGCCTCGGACAGCTATGCGCTGACCGCCGCCTTCCGCAAGGCCGAGGGCATCGGCGTGGGCGGCGACGTGCGCATCGCCGGCGTCAAGGTCGGCACGATCCGCGCGCTGGAGCTGGACACCGAGCGGTTCCGCGCGGTCGCGACGCTGCAGATCTCCGCCGATGTGAAGCTGCCCGACGACAGCGACGCGGCGATCCAGTCCGAGGGGCTGCTGGGCGGCGCCTATGTGGCGCTGACGCCGGGCGGATCGAACCTGCTGCTCGCCGATGGGGACGAGATCCTCTACACGCAGGGCTCGGTCAATCTGCTGGACCTGGTGGGGGCGGCGATTTCGGGCCGCGGCGAGTGAGACCGAGATGATCGCGCCCGCGGGCGAAGACGCCTGGAACGCCGAGGCCTACGGCGCCGACGCGCGGTTCGTGTCGGATCTGGGCGCGCCGGTCGTGGCGCTGCTGGCGCCGCGGGCGGGCGAGCGCATTCTCGATCTGGGCTGCGGCGACGGCGCGCTGACCGAGGCGCTGGTCGCGGCGGGGGCCGAGGTCGTGGCCGTCGACGCCTCCGCCGACATGGTGGAAGCGGCGCGGGCGCGGGGGCTGGACGCGCGGATGGCCGACGGCCACGCGCTGGGCTTCGAGGCGGAATTCGACGCCGTGTTCTCCAACGCCGCGCTGCACTGGATGACCGATCCGGACGCGGCGGTGGCCGGCGCGGCGCGGGCGCTGCGCCCCGGCGGCCGTTTCGTGGCCGAGCAGGGCGGACACGGCAACGTCGCGGCCATCCGAACCGCGCTGATCGCCGCGCTGGCGGGCGAGGGGGTGGAGACGAACCTGTCGGAGGTCTGGAGCTTTCCCAGCGTCGAGGAGCAGCGCGGACGGCTGGAGGCGGCGGGCTTCGCCGTGCGATCCATCGAGCTGATCCCGCGGCCGACGCCGGTGGCGTCGTCGCTGGAGCGATGGCTGGAGGTGCTGGCCGCCCCGGCGCTGCACTGCCTGCCGCCCGATCGCCGCGGCCACGCGCGCGCCCGCGCCGCCGCGCTGGCAGCGCCGGCGCTGGTGGAGGCGGGCGGAGGGCTGGTAGCCGACTACGTGCGGCTGCGGTTCGCGGCGGAGCTGCGGGCGTGAGCGGGATGCTGGAGATGCGGGCGTGAGCCCGGGATGTGCGGTGCGGGCATGAGCCCGGGGTTTGAGGTGCGGGCATGAGCCCGAGATGTGCGGTGCGGGCATGAGCCTGGGTGGCCGATGGTTCGCCGCGCCGCTGCTGGGCTTCGCGCTGGCGCTGGCGCTGACCCAGGCGCAGGCGCAGGGGGCGGTGGATCCGCTGGCCCAGGACGACGGGCGGCTGCCCGGCTTCCGCTCCGTCCCGCTGGGGCCGGACGGCGCGCCGCTGGAATACGCGCCGCCCCGCGCCGTCGCGCCCGATCTGGTGGAAGCGCGCAGCGCGCGGCTGCGCCTGCTGGACAAGATGACCGGGCTGGTCCGCACGCTGGAGATGGCGCCGGGCGAGACCCTGCGGGCGGAGCGGCTGGAGCTGGCGCTGCGCAGCTGCCGCGTGCCGGCGAAGCGCGGCACCGCCTCGCGCAGATCGCGGATCTCCAGGTAGGCGACCGCGCCCTGGCGCGTGTCCGCGGCCGGCAC
>JBCBYE010000627.1:0-2810 GCA_039816075.1 Pseudomonadota bacterium
CGCGGCGGGGGTCGCCTGCCTCTGGGGCCCCGCCCATGGCGGCGCCAATCAGGCGTGCCTCGAGATGCTGCGCGAGATCGGGACGGTGGACCGCATCCCCGAATTCGTGGCCCGCGCCGCGATGCAGGCGAAGGGATTGGCCTGGGAGGAGCCCGCCAGCCGCACCGTGGAGGTCGACGCGTTCTGCTCGTGATCCGCATGCAGGGTGAAGATGCGGTCCATGGCCTTCGACAGGATCGGATCGACCACGTAGTCCTCGGCCGGCACCGCGAAGCACATGCGCAGGAAGTTGCCCGCATAATCCAGGTCGTTGCGCGGATACACGAACGGCTGGCCGATGGAGTACTTGTAGGCCCAGGCGCAGATCGTCGGCAGCTTGGCGATCAGCCGGATCGTCGCGACCTCCCGCTGCCAGGCGTCGTGGATGTCGGTGCTGTCGTGGTAGAAGGCCGACATTGCGCCGACGACGCCGCAGACGATGGCCATGGGATGCGCGTCGCGGCGGAAGCCGCGGAAGAAGTTCTGCATCTGCTCATGCAGCATCGTGTGGTTGGTCACGCGGCTTTCGAAATCATGCAGCTGCGCCTTGTCGGGCAGCTCGCCGTAAAGCAGCAGGTAGCAGACCTCCAGGTAGTGGGACTTCTCCGCCAGCTGGTCGATGGGATAGCCGCGATACAGCAGCTCCCCCTTGTCGCCGTCGATGTAGGTGATCGCGCTTTCGCAGGCGCCGGTCGAGGTGAAGCCGGGGTCGAAGGTGAAGGCCCCGGTCTGGGCGTAGAGCTTGCCGATGTCGATCACGTCCGGGCCGATGCTGCCGGAATAGACCGGGAATTCGTACTCTTTGCCGTCGAGGCTGAGAGTGGCGGTGCGGCCGCTGTCCTTGGGCATGGGGGGCGTTCCCTTCGGGGCTAGGGGCGCGCGGGCGCGCGCGCCGGTCGTTTCAACCGTGTCCGGGGCGAGGGGGCCGGACGGCCGCGATCCTCGCCGGAGCCTGGCGTTCGGCCTCAGGCGGCCGCCGCGTCGTCGAGCCTCGCGAAGGTTTCCTCCGGGCCGAGCGTGACCATGACGTCGAACACGCTGGGGGAAACGGCCCGACCCGTGAGCGCGGCGCGCAGGGGTTGCGCCACTTTGCCGAGCTTGAGGCCCTCGGCCTCCGCGAAATCCCGCGCGGACTGCTGCAGCCCCGCGGCGGACCAATCGCTAGCGTTCCGCAGGTGCGAAGTCAATCTGCCGAGCATCGCGATTGCGTCGAAATCGAGCAGTTTGCGAGCCTTTTCATCAGGTTCCAAAGGCCTGTCGCCCAACAAATAATACGAAAGATCAACAAGTTCCTGCACGGTTTTTGCGCGTTCCTTCAGTCCCGGCATGGCCTCGGTTAGCCGGGCCAGGCGCGCGGCGTCCGGGGCCGGACCCTGCTGCGCCGCAATAAGCCCCTGAACCGCCTCCACCAGGCGCGCATCCTCGGCCGCGCGGATGTGCTGGCCGTTCAGATGCTCCAGCTTGGCGAAGTCGAAGCGCGCCGCGGCCTTGTTGACCTCCGGCAGGTCGAACCAGGCCTGCGCCTGCGCGTCGGTGAAGAACTCGTCGTCTCCATGGCTCCAGCCCAGCCGGGCCAGGTAGTTGCGCAGGCCCTCGGGCAGGTAGCCCATGTCGCGATAGGCCTCCACGCCCAGGGCGCCGTGCCGCTTGGACAGCTTCGCGCCGTCCGGCCCGTGGATCAGCGGGATATGGGCGAAGACCGGCGCCGCCCAGCCGAGGCCCCGATAGATCAGCGTCTGGCGCGCGGCATTGGTCAGGTGATCGTCGCCGCGGATCACATGGGTGACGCCCATGTCGTGGTCGTCCACCACCACCGCCAGCATGTAGGTGGGCGTTCCGTCCGAGCGCAGAAGGATCAGGTCGTCCATCTGCCCGGCCTTCCAGGTCACCTCGCCCTGAACCGCGTCGGCGACGGCGATCTCCCCCTCGCGCGGGGCCTTCAGCCGGATCACATGCGGCTCGGCCGGGTCGCCGCCGTCGCGGTCGCGCCACGGCGACAGGAACAGCGGCGGGCGCCCCTCGGCCTTGGCCGCCTCGCGGAACGCGTCGATCTCCTCCTTTGAGGACCAGCAGCGATAGGCGGCGCCGGCGGCCAGCATCGCCTCGGCCGCCTCGCGGTGACGCGCCACCCGCGACGCCTGGCTGATCGCCTCGCCGTCCCAGTCGAGGCCGAGCCAGCGCAGCCCGTCCAGGATCGCCTGCGTCGCCTCGGGGGTCGAGCGCGAGCGGTCCGTATCCTCGATCCGCAGGACGAAGCGGCCGCCGCGCCCCCGCGCGTAGAGCCAGTTGAACAGCGCCGTGCGCGCGCCCCCGATATGCAGGAAACCGGTGGGCGAGGGGGCGAAGCGGGTCACGACGGCGGCGGGCGCGGCGTCGTCCCGCAAGGCCGACGCTGCGGAAGGGGCGGTCTCGGTCGGGGTCATGCTGGCACGGGCCGGGTTCTGGGGTAAGGTCGTCGCCGTTATGAACAGCGTCCCGCCGCATCGCAACCCGCCCGACTCGGCGGCCGCCGCCGAAGGCCGAGCCTCAGGCCCGACCTCGGCCTCGGTCGTCGGCGGTCGGCGCGCGCGCTTCGACGCCGCGTTGGAGGTGGAGCGGCGGCGCATGCCGCTCTGGTCGCCGGTGCTGGCGGGGCTGGGCGTTTGGCTGTTCTTCGCGCTGCCGGCCGAACCCTCGCGCTGGTTCCTGGTGCTGGCGCTGGGCCTGCCCTTCACGGTCGTCGCCGCCGGCATCGCCCGCGCCTTCGAACGCGTGCCGTTGGCGCTGCTGGC
>JBCBYE010000405.1:0-4522 GCA_039816075.1 Pseudomonadota bacterium
CCCGACCGGAGCCGTGGATGCCTGCCGCAGACCTCTACGCCGATCTTTTTCGCCGCCTCGCGCCGGGCGACCGGGTCTATCTGGCCGGCGCGACGGGTCAGCCCTCGGCCGCGTTGGAGGCGCTGCGCACGGCGCCCGATGCGGCGCGGGGGCTCGTCTTCACCGGCGTCTGGTTGCCGGGCGTGAACGACGTGGACCCCACGGCGGGGGTGGCGGAGGCCTCCGCCGACGTCTTCTTCGTCGGCGCCGGGCAGCGCGAGGGCTTCGCGGCCGGCCGCATCCGCCATCTGCCGCTGCATTATTGGGATGCGGAGCGCTGGCTGGCCGGACCGGCCCGGCTGAAGGCGGCGGCGCTGACCGTCACCGCGCCGCAGAACGGCGCGGTGACGCCGGGGCTCGCCTCGGACTTTCATCCCGCGCTGCTCGACGCGGGCGCCGCGCTGATCGGCGAGATCAACCCGAACATGCCCGTCCCGCCCGGCGCGCCGCGCATTCCGGTGGAGCGCTTCGCGGCGCTGATCGAGCCCGAGACGCCGGCGGACCTGCCGGTGTTCGAGACCGGCGCAGTGCCCGCCGACCTCGCCGCCATCGCGGAGCGCATCGCGGCGCGCATCGGCCCGGGCGACTGCCTGCAGATCGGCATCGGCAAGGCCGCGGCGGCGGTTCTGCAGGCGCTGCAGGGCCGCCGCGGCCTGCGCTACCATGCGGGGCTGGTGATCGACGCCATGGTTCCGCATCTGGAGGCGGGCACCTTCAGCGAAGGCGTGACCACGGGCACGGCGCTGGGCGGCCCGGCCCTCTACGCGGCCGCCGGGCGCGCCGAGACGATCGAGTGGCGTCCGGTCCGACACACGCATGACGTCCGCGCCATCGCGGCCGTTCCGCGGTTCAAGGCGGTGAACTCGGCGCTGGAGATCGACCTGTTCGGCCAATCCAACGGCGAGACGCTGCGCGGCAGGCAGATCTCCGGCTCCGGCGGCTCGGTGGACTTTCAGCGCGGGGCGCGCGCCTCCGACGGGGGCGAGGCGATCCTGGCGCTGCCGGCGACGGCCGGGGGCGGCAAGGTCAGCCGCATCAAGCCGCGGCTGGAGCCGATCTCCATCGCCTCCATCCAGCGCGCCGACGCCGACGTCGTGGCGACCGAACACGGCGTGGCCGAGCTGCGCTGGAAAGGCGTCGATGCGCGGGCCGAGGCGCTGATCGCCGTGGCCGCGCCCGAATTCCGAGACGACCTTGCGAACGCGTGGGACGCCCTACGCCGCGCCATGTGACAGGCGGTTGATGATGGACGGATCGATTTCAGAGGCGGACCGCGCCCCGCGCTATCAGCAGGTGGCCGACGCCATACAGGCGCGCATCGCCGCCGGCGAACATGCGGTGGGCGCCGCGCTGCCCACCGAACAGGCGCTGTGCGACGCCTACGGCGTCAGCCGCTACACGGTGCGCGAGGCGCTGCGCCGCCTCGCCTCGCTGGGCCTGGTGCGGCGTCGCCAGGGCTCGGGCACCGAGGTCGTGGCCAAGGCGCCGCCGGCCACCTACCTGCACGCCATGCGCTCCCTCTCGGAGCTCTACGAATACGCCGCCGACACCCGGCTGGACGTGGCCCATGCGCAGATCGCCGTGCCCGACGACGGCGCGGCGGCGTTTCTGGGCCGGCGGCCGGGGCGGCGCTGGATCGAGCTGTCGGGCGTGCGTCGGACCCGCGACGGCGTTCCGATCAGCTGGTCCTGGATCTACATCCATGACGATTTCGAAGCGGCCCTGCCGGAGCTGGCGGACCATGACGGCCCGCTCTACCAGCTGCTGGAGACGCGCCACGGCGCCTGCGTCGAAGAGGTGGTGCAGGAGATCGCGGCCGAGCCGCTGCTCGACGCCGCCGCCGCGGCGCTGGGCGAGCCGCGGGGCGCGCCCGGCGTGCGGGTGGTGCGGCGCTATCTGGGCGAGGGCGACAAACCGCTGATCGTCTCGCTCAGCTGGCACGTGGCGGCGCGGTTCCGCTATTCGATGCGGCTGCGGCGCGAGGAAGGCGGGGTCTGAGGGCGCCGTCGCCCGGTGCGCTGCAGGCGCCGCGTCGACGGCGTCTTCGTCCCCGACCGTTCGCCCCCGCGACGCCGGGCGCCCGGCCGACGCGGCCCTCGGCGGAGCTGGCTCCGCCGGCGCGGGCGAGGCCCGCGCGCGCTCGCAGGGCGAGCGCAGGGCCGCTTGCGCGCAACGTCGGGGGCCGGGCGGGCGTCACCGGCGCAGGCAGGCCTCGAGGATGTCGTCGGGAAGGCCGGCCTCGCGCAGGACCTGCTCGGTGTGCTCGCCCAGGGCGGGCAGGGCGGGGTTCAGGCGTCCGGGCTCCTCGGCGAATTTCAGGGGAATGCCGATATGCTCGGCCCCGTCGGCGTCGGTCACGCGCATGGCGCGCGCCTCGACCTGGGGCGAGGCGAAGGCCTCCGCCAGGTCCAGCACCGGGGCGAAGCAGATGTCGCGCCCCTCGAACCAGGCCTCCCACTCCGCCCGCGTGCGCGTGGCGAAGGTCTCTCGCAGGAAGGCCATGACGGGGGCCTGGGCGTCGCCGGGCGGCCCCTCCGCCGCGGGGATCAGGTCCGGCCGGTGCAGCGCGTTCAGCAGGTTGCGCACGAATTTAGGCTCCACCCCGCCGAGGCAGACCCACAGGTCGTCTGCGGTGCGGTAGTGGTTGAGGAAGGCGCTGCCGCCCAGCGACCGTTCCTGCTTGGCGACCGGGGCCCGTCCTTCGGCGAAGACGGGGCCGGTCACGTTGGGCAGCCAGGCCATCAGCGCGTCGTGCATCGACAGGTCGACGACGTCGCCGCGCCCGGTGCTCTCGCGTCGCAAGAGCGCCATGCACACGGCGCCGAAGCCCATCAGCGACGACGCCAGATCCGCCGCCGGCACGCCCATCATCGTCGGCGCGTCGTCCGAGCCGAGGTTCATCGACGACGTGCCCGCCAGCGCCTGGATCGCCGGGTCGTGCGCCGGACGCCGCGCCCAGGGGCCGGTCTGCCCGAAGGCGGCGATGGACAGATAGACCAGCCGCGGGTTGCGCGCCCGCACGGCCTGCGGCCCCACGCCGAGGCGGTCGACCACGCCGGGGCGGAACGCCTCCACGAAGACGTCGGCGGTTTCGGCGAGGGTCAGCAGCGCTTCGCGCCCCGCATCGGTCTTCAGGTCCAGCACGACGGAGCGCTTGCCGCGATGCGTGTTGCGGAACCACACGCTCGCCCCGTCCGGCGCGCGATAGCCCAGCTCCCGCACCGGCTCGCCCGAGGGCGGCTCCACCTTGATCACGTCGGCGCCGTGATCGGCCATCATCATGGTCAGATGCGGGCCGGGCAGGAACATCGACAGATCGAGGACGCGCACGCCCGACAGCTTCATCAGACCACGCCCGCCGCGCGCAGATCGGCGGCCTCCGCCGCGTCGATGCCGATCTCGGCCAGCATGTCCTGCGTATCGGCGCCCAGCGCGCTGCAGGCGGAGGAGGGCAGGTCCCGGCCCAATCGGATCGGATTGGCCAGCATGGCGAAGTCCGGCCGCAGGGGATGCGGCGCCGGCACGACGCCGCCGCGGTCGCGGAAGAAGGGGTTTTCGACCGCCTGCGCCATGTCGAGCACCGGGGCGGCGGGCACGCGGCCGCCGAATTCCGCCATCCATTCGGCGGTGGTCCGGGTTCGGGCGCGGTCGTCCAGCACCGCCATCAGCGCGTCGCGGTTGTCGTAGCGGTCGCGCGGGCCTTTGAAGCGCGGATCCTCGACCAGCTCGGGCACGCCCAGGGTCTGCGCCAGCGCCTCCCAGAACTTGGGCAGGACGCACATGACGAAGACCCAGCCGTCGGCGGTGGGCAGCGTCTCGCATGGCACGACGGAGGGGTGGCCGGAGCGGGGGCGTCGCCCGGTCACGTCGCCCTCGTTCAGATACCAGGTCGCCGGATAGCTCAGCTGATGCATGGCCACGTCGTAGAGGCTGACGTCCACGTCGCGTCCCGTTCCGGTGCGCGCGGCGCCGAGCAGGGCGGAGACGAGCGCGAAGGCGCAGGTGACGCCGGTCATGTAGTCGACGATCGACAGACCCATGCGCGAGGGCGGACCGTCGGGCTCTCCGGTCAGGGTCAGATACCCGGCCTCCGCCTGCATGAGGTAGTCGTAGCCGGGCCAGGCGGCGCGGGGTCCGGTGCGGCCGTAGGCGCTGAGATGCGCGCAGACCAGCTGCGGTTTCAGCGGGCCGAGCTGCGCATGGGTCAGGCCGAGCTTCTCCGGCTGATCGCCGCGCAGGTTGTTCATGACCGCGTCGAATTTCGGCGCGAGACGCTGCAGGATCGCCTGACCCTCCGGCCGCTTGAGATCCAGCGTCAGGGAGCGCTTGTTGCGGTTGAAGGTCTGGAAGAAGTGGCTGTCGTTCTCGCCCAGGAAATGCGGGCCGGAATGGCGGGAGCTGTCGCCGCCGGCCCGGCCTGGCCCCGAGGGCGGTTCGATCTTGACCACGTCGGCGCCGGGCCGTTCGGCTCGCTCTACCTCGC
>JBCBYE010000239.1:0-6509 GCA_039816075.1 Pseudomonadota bacterium
CACCATGCCGGTGACCTCGCTGGCCGCGGTGCTGGCGGCGGGCTCCATGGCCGGGTTTCCGCCCTTCCTGGGCTTCGTCGGCAAGGAGCTGAAATACGAAGGCGCCCTGGCCATCGCCGAGGAGCCGGCGCTGCTGGCCGGCGCCGCGGTGGTCGCCAACGCCCTGATGGTGGCGCTGGCGTTGACCATCACCTTCCGCGTGGTCTTCGGCCCCGTGACGGAGGCGGTGCGACGGGCCGGCGAGGCGCCATGGATCCTGTGGGCCGGACCGCTGATCCTGGCCACGCTGGGCCTCGTGTGCGGCGTGGCGCCGGACCTGGTGGGCAAGGCGCTGGTGCAGCCGGCCACCGCGGCGGTGCTGGGCGAGGAAGCGACCGTGAAGCTGAAGCTGTGGCACGGCGTGAACGTGCCCCTGATGCTGAGCATCGCGACCGTGGCGCTGGGCGTGGTCGGTTCGATCTTTCACATCAAGTTCAAGCGCTTGCTGGAACCGCGCATGCCGACCCTTGCCGATCCCGCCTGGGACGGTCTGCTGGACGGCATCGCGCGCGGCTTCGCCGCGGTCACCGCCTGGATGCAGCCGGGATCGCTGCGCGCCTATCTCAGCGTGACCTTCGCCGTGGTGGCGCTGGGGCCGCTGGCGGCCCTGGCGCTTTCCGGCGGTCCGTCGGGCGGGCTGGACGCCTGGCGGCCCGCAGGTCCGGCGCTGGATGCGCCGACGCTGGGCGCGGCGCTGCTGACCCTGGCGGGCGCGGCGGCGGCGGCGGCGGCGCGGCGGCGCATGCTGGCCATCGGCGGGCTCGGCGCCGTGGGATCGGGGCTGGCGCTGCTCTTCGTCATCAAGGGCGCGCCGGACGTGGCGATCACGCAGCTGCTTGTGGACGTGCTGCTGGTCCTGCTGATCTGCGCGGTGATGCTGCGCCTGCCCGAGCTGCCCCTGCGGCGCGAGGGCCGCCTGCGCGACGGGCTGATCGCCGGGGCCGCGGGCCTGTGCGTGGCGATCCTGACGCTCGCCGTCACCGCCGCGCCCTTCGACGCCGAGGTGGCCGACGCCATGGCCGCCATGAGCGTGCCGGAGGCCAAGGGCCGCAACGTCGTCAACGTGATCCTGGTGGATTTCCGAGCCCTGGACACGTTCGGCGAGATCGTGGTGGTCGCCGCCGCAGCGGTCGGCGCGCTGACGCTGATCCGCGCCGCGCGCGCGCCGCGCAGGGCGGCCGTCGGCGGCGGAGCGGCGGCTGCGGCCCCCTCGCCCGCGGCCCCCTCGCCCACGAGGATGCCGCCCCCGATACCGGCCCCGATAACGGCCTCGACCCCGAACGCGGCGGCGATTCCGGCGACGGGAGGCGCGGCATGACCTCTCCGCTTCTGCAGGCGGCGGCGCGCATTCTGGTGGCCATGATGCTGCTGTTCTCGCTGTTCATGCTGCTGCGCGGCCATAACGAGCCGGGCGGCGGCTTCATCGGCGGGCTGATCGCGGCCGCCGCCTTCTCGCTGCTGGCCGCCAGCCACGGCGTCGCCGCCGCCCGCCGGGCCCTGCGCGCGCCGCCCCAGGACGTGGCCGCCGCCGGCGTCGCCGCCGCGCTGATCGCCGGCCTGATCCCCGCCCTGACCGGGGAGCCCCCCTTCGCCGGCCTCTGGGCCTTCATCGGCGGGGCCGAGGCGCAGGCGGGCGCCGACGGCGCGGCGCAAAAGCCCACGGGCCTGCCGATCTCGACCGTGCTCCTCTTCGACATCGGCGTCTGGCTGGTGGTTCTGGGCTCGGTGCTCAGCCTCGTCTTCGCGCTGGAAGAAGAGGAGGGCTGAGGCATGGAATGGGTCTTCGCCGTGGTCGCCGGCGCATTGGCGACGGCCGGCGTCTGGCTGATGCTGTCGCGGCACCTGCTGTCGGTGGTGTTCGGCGTGGCCCTGCTGGGCTCGGCCGCCAACGTGGTGGTCTTCGCCAGCGGGCGCGTGGTGGACGGCGCCCCGCCCCTGGCGCCCGAGGGCGCGGCGGCGCCCCTGCCCTGGGCCGCCAACGCGCTGCCCCAGGCGCTGGTCCTGACCGCCATCGTGATCGGCTTCGGCCTCGCCGCCTTCGCGCTGGCGCTGGCGCTGGCCGCCCACCGGCGGCTGCAGACGGTGGACCCCGAGGAGATGCGCGTGGCCGAGCCGCGCCGCCCGGACGAGGTCGGATCATGAGCGGTCCGGTCGAGGCCTGGACGCTCGCCGCGCCGCTGCTGACGCCCTTCGGCGCGGCGGCGGTCAGCCTGATGGGCCCGCGCCTGGGCTGGCGGCCCGGCTACGTGGCGCTGGGCGGCTGCGTGCTGCACCTGATGTTCGCGATTCTGCTGGCCGAGGCGGTGTGGCGCGAGGGCGTGCTGGCCGCGGGCATGGGCGGCTGGGCGGCGCCGGTGGGCATCGCGCTGGTCGCGGACGCGCTCAGCGCGCTGATGGTGGTCGCGGTGTCGGGCCTGGGCCTCGCCTGCGCCGCCTACGCGCTGGCCGATGCGGGGCGGCGGCGCGAGGAAGGGGGGTTCTTCGCCCTGTTCCAAGTGCTTCTGGCCGGGGCGACGGGAGCGTTCCTCACCGGCGATCTCTTCAACCTCTACGTCTGGTTCGAGGTGATGCTGATCGCCTCGTTCGGCCTGCTGGCGTTGGGCGGCGGGCGGCAGGAGCTGGACGGCGCGGTCAAGTACGTGGCGCTGAACCTGGTGGCGACGATCACCTTCCTGGCGGCCATCGGCCTGATCCACGCGCTCGCCGGCACGCTGACCCTGGCGGAGCTGCCGGACCGGCTTGCGGGCGCGCCGCCAGGCGCCCTGGCCGCGGCGAGCTTTCTGATCTTCATCTCGCTGGCGGCGAAGGCGGGTCTGTTCCCGCTCTTCTTCTGGCTGCCGGCGGCCTATCACGCGCCGCCCATGGCGGTGACGGCGATCTTCGCCGCGGTGCTGACCAAGGCGGGGATCTACGCGCTGATCCGCCTCTTCACGCTGGTCTTCCCCGACGGGCCGGCGCAGGACGTGCTGATGCCCGTCGCCATCGCCACCATGGTCTTCGGCGTGATCGGCGCGGCGGCGCAGAAAGAGGTGCACCGCATCCTCAGCTTTCACATCATCAGCCAGATCGGCTACGTGGCGCTGGGCTTGGCGCTGGCCACGCCGCTGGCGTTGGCGGGGGCCATCGTCTACCTGGTGCACAACATCATAGTGAAGGCCAACCTGATCCTGATCGCCGGCGTGGCGCGGCGGCTGACGGGCTCCTTCGATCTGGGGCGGTCCGGGGGGCTTTACGCCGCGACGCCGCTGCTGTCGTTCCTCTTCATCGTCTCGGCGCTGGCCATGGCCGGCATTCCGCCCTTCACCGGGTTCTGGGGCAAGTTGGCGCTGACCCGGGCGAGCCTGGCGGAGGAGGCGTGGATCGCCGCCTTCGCGATCCTCGGCGTGGGGCTCTTCACGCTCTACTCGATGACCAAGATCTGGGGTCAGGGCTGGCTGAAGCCGCATCCCTCGGGCCGCGCACGGCCGCTGTCGTCGCTGCCCGCCGCCTCGGCCGCGGCGCTGACGGCGCCGGTGGCGATGCTGACGCTGGTGACCGTGGCCATCGGCGTGGCGCCGGAGCCGCTGCTGACCGTGGCGGAGCGCGCGGCGGAGCAGCTGCTGGACCCCGCCGCCTACAAGGCCGCCGTGCTGGGCGGGGCCGAGGCGCCGCGCGCGGCGACGGCGGATGCGGCGGCGGCGGGAGGTCCGTCGTGAACGTCTTCGCGATCAACCTGATCCTGGCGGCCTTGTGGTGCGCGTTCGTCGGCGGATTTTCCGCCGGTCAGTTCGGCGCCGGGTTCCTGCTGGGGTTCCTTACGCTCTGGGCCGCGCGGCCGCTGTTCCCCGAGGACGGGTATTTCCTGCGCGTGCCGCGCCTGATCCGGCTGGCGGGGCTGTTCCTCTACGAGCTCTTCGTTTCCTCGTTCAAGGTCGCCGCCGACGTGCTCTCGCTGCGCCCCGGGAACCGGCCCGGCATCGTCGCCGTGCCGATCCGCACGCAGACGGAGACGGGGACGCTGCTGCTCAGCTCCCTCGTCAGCCTGACGCCGGGTTCGCTGAGCCTGGATCTGTCCGAAGACGGCGACGTGCTCTATGTGCACGCCATGTTCGTCGACGACCCGGACGCCTTCCGCGCCGAAGTGCGCGACGGGCTGGAGCAGCCGGTGCTGGAGGCGCTGGAATGAGCCTGATCGCCCTGACCGCGGAGTTCGCGAGCCTCGTGGTGCTGGCCGCCGCGCTGGTGACCACCGTGCGCATCGTGCTGGGCCCGGGCGTGGCGGAGCGGGCGGCCGCCATGGACCTGCTGTCGGTGCTTGTCGCCGCCTTCGCCGGCCTGCGGGCGCTCGCCACCGGCTTCGCCGCCTATCTGGACGTGGCGGCGGCGCTGGCGCTGGTGGGATTTCTGGCGACGGTCGCCTTCGCGCGCTTCATCGGACGGCGCGGTCCTCGGCCCGGCGACGACGAGGTCTCGCGCCGCCGCGGGGGGGAGCGGCCATGATCGCCGAGGCCTTCGCCGCCGCCGGCTGGGTGGAGGTCGCGGCCTCCCTCCTGGTGCTGGGCGGCGCCGCCTTCTGCCTCGTCGCGGCCATCGGCATGGTGCGCTTCGACGACGTCTTCATGCAGCTTCACGCCTCCACCAAGGCGGGCACGCTGGGCGCGGGGCTCATCATGGCCGGGGCTGCCCTGACGCTGGAGGGCGCGGGCGCCGCGGCGCGGGCCGCGGGCGTGGTGGCGTTCCTTCTGATCACCGCGCCGGTGTCGGCCCACGTGATCGCGCGAGCGGCCTACCTGGCGGGCGCTCGCCTGTCGCCCCGCACCTGGATCGACGAGCGCGAGGCGCTTGAAGGGGCGGGGCCGCTGGAGGACGGCGCGGACGCGGGCGACGACGGGGGCGAGGACGACGCCCCGGGCGGAGGCGCGCGGCCGTCGTCGAAGGCGGCGGCGGCGAACCGGGACTGACGCTGCGCCCCGCTCTGGCGCGGGCTCGGCGCAGCCCGTGGATGCATCGCGCGCCGCGCAGGCCGTCGATGCAGCACGCTCCGCGCAGGCCGTGGATGCAGCTCGCTCGGCGCAGACCGTCGACGATGAGGGCTCAGCGCAGCCCGTCGCCGCTGCGGATCAGGTCGGAGACCTGGCGGGCCACGGCGCCCACGTCGCTGCCCGGCTGATCCTCGACCACCGCCCAGCTCAGATCGTCCTGGCGCCACCAGCCGGCATAGGTCTTGCCCACGCGCACCAGCTGCACGCTGTCGCCGCCGCCCGGCAGGGCCTGCCGGCCGAAGACCAGGCTGACGCGGTCGCCCTTGGCGTTGGCGTAGATCAGCTGAGCCGTCGGCCCCTCGGCCGAGCCCAGAAGGCGCCCTCCGATCAGGTCGAAGCCGACCTGCTCCAGATGCGGGATCTTCACGTCGGCGCCCAGGTGGCCGGCGAACCAGTCGCGCATCAGCGCCTCGTCCTGGCTGAAGAATTCCACCGGATGCACGGTGTCGAAGGCGAAGACCTCGTGCGCGCCCGCGGCATCCGCCACGAAGCGCGGCACCGCGCCGGCTCCGCCGATCCCGGTGGCCGAGGCCACGCGCACCGCCGCATCCTGCGGCGCGGTGGCGGCGACGTGCCCGAACCAGCCCGCGCCGGCCATGGCCCCCAGTCCGGCGGCGGAGGCGGCGAGGCGCAGCACCCCGCGGCGCCGGCGCTGCTTGTCCAGCCGGTCGCCCAGACGCGCGGCCAGCTCCTTGGCGGCGGGATCGATCTCCTCCACCCGCGCGGCGGCCAGCAGGGCGTCGCGCTCGTGCAGCATGTCGGCCAGCTCGGCGCGCAGATCGGGATCCGCCTCCAACGCCGCTTCGACGCGCGCGGCGTCCTCGCCGTCGAGCTCGCCGTCGGCATAAGCGCCCAGAACCACCGGATCGATGCGGCCGCCCATATCGCGTTCGCTCATCGTCCCGTCTCCCCTTCCTCGCGGTCCGGCCCGTCGAGCCGTCGCCGCATCATCGCCCGTCCGCGCGCGATGCGCGACATGAGCGTTCCCAGCGGGACGCCGAGGGCCTCGGCCGCTTCGGCGTAGCTGGCGCCGCCGACCGAGATCATGGCGATCGCGGCGCGCTGATCCTCCGAGAGGCCGTCGAGGGCCTCGAGCGTCTGGGCCACCTCCAGCCGCTGCTCCTGACGGGCGGGTTCGGCGGGTTCGTCCCGAGGCTGGCGTTCGAGCCAGCGCCGACGGACCGCGGCCCGCCGCTTTTCGGAACGGTGCAGGTTCACCAGGATGGACGTCAACCACGTCCCCAGCGAAGCCCTTCCGTCGAATCCGTCCACCGAGCGCAGCGCGCGCAGCAACGCCTCCTGCACGAGATCGTCGGCCTCGGCCGCGTTCCCTCGAGTCAGGAGCCGCGCGACGCGCTCGGTGGACGGATTCGACGGAAGGGCTTCGCTGGGGACGTGGTTGACGTCCATCCTGGTGAACCTGCACCGTTCCGAAAAGCGGCGGGCCGC
>JBCBYE010000851.1:0-1602 GCA_039816075.1 Pseudomonadota bacterium
CGCGTCGGGCTCCCCCGGCAGGGGCATCAGCGGCCCGCGCGGGCGCACGGCGAGGTCCGGGAACCCGGTATCGAGCCCCGAAAAGGCGTTCTGCGCCAGGAGATCGCCGATCTGCGCGCCCGCGGCGACGCGGCATGACCGGCGGCGCGGCCGGCGCGCCCTGGCCCGCGCCGGATTGGAGCGATCCCGACGCGCCGCCCGCGGCGCTGCCCCCGGGCGTTCGGACCGTGGCGCTGGCCATCGGCGATCAGACCGGCATCCTGCGGGGCAAGCGCATCGACGCGGCCCATTGGTCGGCGACCTGCCGGCGGGGCATGGCGCTCGACAACACCTTCTTCGCCATGGATTGCGACTCGTCGCTGGTGGAGAACGCCTTTTCGGGGCTCGATACCGGGTTCCCGGACCTCGCCGTGCGCCCGCGCGGGCCGCTGATGCCCCTGCCGGGGGAGCCCGACGCGGCGCTGTGCCTGGGGGCGGCCGCCCTGCGCGGCGGCGGCGAGGTTCCCATCGATCCGCGCCCGCCGCTGGCGCGCGCCGTGGCGCAGGCGCGCGACATGGGGTTCGAGCCGCGCATGGCGGCGGAGCTGGAGGTCTACCTGCTCGATGCCCGGACCCTGCGCCCGCGCGAAACCCGCAACGAGTGCTACGGCCTGGCGCGCGCTGCGGCGCTGGAGCCGTTTCTGGGACCGCTGCGCGCGTCGCTCAGCGCCATGGGCGTGCCGGTGGAACAATCGAACGTCGAGGTTTCCGCCGGGCAGGTGGAGGTCAATCTGGGCCACGCGCCCGCCCTGGCGGCCATGGACCATGCGCAGATCTTTCGCGGCATGACCAAGGAAGCGGCGCTGCGGGCGGGTCTGGTCGCCAGCTTCATGCCGCTGCCGTTCTCGGATCGTGCGGGCAGCGGGTTCCACCTGCACCATTCGCTCTGGCGCGACGGACGCAACGCCTTCGCCGCCGCCGGCCGGCTGAGCGATGCGGGGCGCTGGTTCCTGGGCGGATTGCAGGCCGCTCTGCCGGCGTTGAGCCTGATCGGCGCGACGACCCCCAACGCCTATCGCCGGCGGCGGGACTACGCCTTCGCGCCGGTGGATGCGAGCTGGGGCGTGGACAACCGCACCGTGGCGCTGCGGGTGATCGAGGGCGAGACCGAAGCCGACGAGGGCCCGGTGCGCGTCGAGAGCCGCCATGCGGGGGCGGACGCCAACCCCTATCTGCTGGCGGCGGCGGAGCTGCGGGCCGGTCTGCGCGGCGTGGAGCGGCGCATGGAGCCGACGCGGCCGACGGTGGGCGACGCCTACGCCCAGGCGGCGCGTCGGCGCCTGCCCGCGGGTCTGGACGAGGCCGTGGCGCTGGCGGACGGGTCGGCCTGGCTGCGCGAGGCGTTGGGCGATCTGCGGGTCGACCTGCTCTGCGCGACCGCGCGCCGGGAGCAGGCGCGCATCGCGGCGGAGGTCGGCGAGGCGGAGCGGGCGCGCTACCTCGAAACGCTCTGAGGGTCTTTCGTCGGCTCGGATCGGGCGCCGTCTCGCCCCGGACTTGATCCGGGGCCTCCTGCGGCCGGCCGCGGGGCGACGTCTCCGCCCGACCGCGCCCGGCCCGGCC
>JBCBYE010000091.1:0-10088 GCA_039816075.1 Pseudomonadota bacterium
CCTCGAACCCGTCGGCGTTCCTGAGGTCGAGACCGTCCAGCAGCGGCCCGTCCGCCGCATCGCCCAGGATCCGCACGCGCGGCTCGTGCAGGCGCACCTGGGTCCGATCCGCCTGCAGGGCATCGGCCGCCTCGCCCAGGGCGCGGCGCAGCTCCGCCAGAGCGGTCGAGAGGCTGGACTGAGCCCGCTCCGGCGTCGCATCGCTCCACAGGGCCGAACGCAGCCAGCTGCGCGACCGCGCCATGCCCGGGGCCAGCGCCAACGCCGCGATCAACGCCTGCTGTTTTCCGGGAAGAGACAGCGCCGGCCCGTCATCGACCCGAACGGAGACGCCGCCGAAGGGCCGCAACACGACGCACGGCCGCGACCCGCTCGCCTCCCGCACCATGGACGGACCGTCCGACATCGAGAACCACTCAAGAAAATGCGCAAAAAGCAGACGCCGCAGCGTTCGAGTCGGACGAAATTCTGACCGATTGTTCACGATTTTCAATTGAATTCGCGCTGTTGGGACGCGATTCCAGACCCGTCGAGGTTCGTCGAGCCATCCGCGTACCGACTCAAGCGGCCATTGAAAGCAGCGCCGTCACGTCGACGCGCCGCCCGCTCCAAAGGCCCGAGGATCGCCGCGTTGCCGCTTTGCGACCGCGTCGGCTCACGCGTTGACGCTCGCGGCGCCGGCGGTTCCATCGACGGATGCGCCGGAAGCGGACCTTCGCCGCCCCCGCCTTCCCGTCAGGCGCGGTAGGCGGGCAAGGGCGCGCGGTCCTGCAGCTCGACCATGCGGCGCAGCATCAGCTCGGTCAGGCGGCTGCGCGTCTCGCGGGCCTCTGGCGCGTCGTAGAGGTTGCGGGTCTCGGCCGGGTCGGCCTGCAGATCGTAAAGCTCGTTCCAGTCCTCGCCCAGGCGCAGGGACATGCGGTGCCGCTCCGTGACCAGAGTGCGCACGCGCTGCGGGCGGTCGAAGCCCGTCATGGTGCGCTGGCTGTCCTCCTCCACCACGATGGCCTCGGGCGGCGCGTCGCGCAGCAGATCGCGCCCCTGCAGGCCGTTGAAGGGCTGCACGCCCGCGCGCGCCAGCACCGTGGCCGCGATGTCGATGGACGAGGCCAGCCCCGCGTCCACGTGCCCCGCCGCCGGGGCCGCCCCCGCCGGATCGCGCCAGATGAACGGCACGCGGATCACGCCCTGATAGTGCAGCAGCAGCTTCAGCATCAGGCCATGGTCGCCCATGTAGTCGCCATGGTCGGAGGTGAAGATCACCACCGTGTCCTCGGCCAGGCCCAGCGCCTCCAGCCGGCGCAGCACGCGGCCCACCGCGTCGTCGATCATGGTGATCATGCCGTAGGTCAGCGCGATGATGGCGCGCGCCTCGTCCTCGGTGACCGCGAAGGGGCTTTGGTTGTCGCGCGGGTCCGACCCGTCGCGCAGGGCCTCGCGCATGGCCCGCAGGGGCGGCAGGTCCCCCTGCCCGAAGGAGGCCGGCAGCGCCACGTCCGCCGGGTCGTACATGTCCCAGTAGCGGCCCGGCGGCGTGAAGGGATGGTGCGGGTCCGGAAAGGACATCTGCAGGAAGAACGGCGCGTCCTCGCCCGCCCGCTCCGCCAGCCAGGCCTCGGCCCGATCCGCGATCCAGGCGGTCGAGTACAGCTCCTCCGGCACCGCGGTGCGCCAGGCCTGAGGCGCGGCGACGGGCTTGCCCGGCAGCGCGTTCCGGGGCCCGACCAGACGGTCGAAATCCGCCCGCTGCGCACGCGCCCAAAGCAGATAATCCCCGCCGGCGCCGTCGCCGTGATCGGCCGCCACCTCCACATGCTCGAAACCGTAGAAATCGCCGTCCAGCCGCTCCGCCAGCGGCCGGTCCCAGGCCGGGGCCAGCTCCAGCTCGTACTCCGCGCCATGCCGGTTGTTCTTCACCGCGTCGCGCAGATGCGGCGCGGGATGGCTCAGCCCCTCCTGCGGCCGCCACCGATGGGTGGCGGGCAGTCCGGTGAAGCTCTGCAGGTGCGACTTGCCCACCAGGCCCGTGCGGTAGCCTGCGTCGCGCAGCAGCTCTACGAAGGTCGTGTGATCGCGCGACAGCGGAATGCCGTTGTGCCGCGCCCCGTGGACCGAGCACATGCGCCCGGTCATGATCGAGGCGCGATTGGGCATGCAGATCGGATTGGCCACGTAGAACCGATCCCAGCGGGCGCCCGCCGCCGCCAGCCCGTCGATATGGGGCGTGCGCACGACCCGATTGCCGTAGCAGCCCAGATGGTCGGCGCGATGCTGGTCGGTGATGACGAAGAGGAAGTTGGGCTTGCGGCTCATGGCGCGGCGGTCTCCTTCATTTCGCCGACCCGGCGCGAGGGGTGCGGGCGGGGGCGGCGGCCAGAGCGGCGGCGCGGCGATGGTCGAAGGCGATCAGGCCCAGACCCGCCAGGATGGCCGGCCCATGCACCAGCGGGTCCACCGCCAGCGCCGCGAAGGCGGCGGCGAAGCGCAGGACCACCTCCGCCGGGCTCAGCCGCCGCCGATCATGGGCCGACAGCGCCGAGGAAAACAGCCAGATGCACAGGCAGGTGCGCGCCGCGATCCACAGGAACGGCCCCACGCTGAACCCCTCGATGATCAGCAGCGTGGGGTAGAACGCGAAGACGAACGGAATGATGAACTTCGCCATGCCCAGGCGGAACGACATCAACGCCGTGGTCAGGGGGTTCGACCCCGCGATGGGCGCCGCCGCATAGGCCGCGATGGCCACAGGCGGCGTCAGCGACGACGCCACTCCGTAGTAGAAGACGAACATGTGCGCCGTCAGCATCGACAGGCCCAGCGCCTGGATCGCCGGGCCCATCACCAGGATGATGATCAGGTAGGCCGGCAACGTCGGCATCCCCATGCCCAGCACCAGCGCCCCGACCATGGCCACGGCGAGGGCCGAGAACAGGCTCTCCCCCCGCACCGCCGCGATCACGTTGGCCAGCTTCAGGCCCAGGCCCGTGGAATCCAGCGCGCCGACGAGGATGCCGATGGCGGCGATGGCGATCAGCAGCGTCGCGCCGGCCTCCGCCCCTTTGAGGAAGGACCGCCAGACGCGCAGCGGCTCGCGCCGCACCTGCGGATTGATCGCGCTCAGCGCCAGCAGGGCGACCACCGCGTTGAACCCCGCGGCCGAGGTGGATCGTCCGGCGATCAGCGAGCCGATCACGGTCAGCACCGGCGCCACGAACAGCAGGGAGTTGATGAGGTCCAGCCGCGTGATCCGGTCGTCCAGCGTCATCGGCTGAACCTCGATCCCCTGGCGGCGCGCCTCCACCGTCACGGCGGCGAACAGGCTGAAGTAGTAGAACAGCGCGGGAACCAGCGCCGCCGTGATGACGTTGAGGTATCCCGCGCCGGTCAGGTCCGCCATGACCAGCGCCGCCGCGCCCATGATCGGCGGCATGATCTGCCCGCCGGAGGAGGCCGTCGCCTCGATCCCCGCCGCGAACGTGGGCGAGAAACCGCGCTTCTTGATCATAGGGATGGTGAAGGTGCCCGTGCCGACGATGTTGGCGACGGTGGACCCCGACATGGTCCCGAACAGCGAGCTCGCCAGGATCGCCGCATGGGCCGGTCCGCCGCGGGTGCGGCGCGTGGCGAGGAAGGCGAACTTCAACAGCGTGTCGCCGGCGCCGGTTCCCTCCAGCAGCGTGCCGAAGAGGATGAAGATGAAGACGGTGGACAGCACGATGTTGGTGATGGAGCCGAAAACGCCCTTGTTGGTGTTGTACCACAGCGCCTCCGCGACCTCCGTGAGGGAAAAGCCGGCATGGGCCAGGATCCCGGGCAGGTCCTGCCCGAACAGCAGATAGACCACGCCGAAAAGGCCGACGCCGAACAGGCCCCAGCCCCAAAGGCGGCGGCAAAGCTCCAGAAACACCGCCAGGCCCGCCAGCGCCGGCCAGGCGTCGCGCATCGCGACGTCGTAGAGCGCCTCCTCCATCTGCGTCTGCACGAAGTGGAACGACCAGATGGACCACAGGCCGGCCGCCGTCAGCAACGCGTCCAGCGCCGCGCGGCCCCAGCCCTCCGTCCGCCCCGGCGTCCGGGCGAGGCGGCGGGCGCGGCTCGCCGCCACCGCCGCGATCAGCGCCAGCGCGAAGCCGGCGGCGCGGTGCAGCTTCGGATCGATCAGCCCCACGCCCGTGCTGTAGAGGGCCACGGCCCCCAGCGCGACGCAGGCCAGGACCGAGGCCCAGGCATAGACGCGGGCCGTCCCGCCGATCGGGGCGCTGTCGTCGGTCATCGCATCGCTTTCGGCAGAGCGCGCCCCTGGGACGCGCGGACGAGGGGGGTCGGGCCCGCCTGCGGAGGACCCTGACCGAGGTCGGCGCGCCTGCGGGTTACGGCCTCAGATCCGCCGGCACGTCGAAGCCGGCCTCGTCGTAGTAGCGCAGCGCGCCCGGATGCAGCGGCACGTTGACCGAGGTGAAGGCGGTGTCCGGCGTCACCTCGCGCAGGAAGAAGGCGGTGGCCTGCACCTCCTCGAGGTTCTCCCAGAACGCCTTCGTGGCGGCATAGACCACGTCGTCCGCCATGCCCGAATGCGTGCCGACGAACTGCATGAAGCCCAGCGCGGTGATCTCGCCCTCCGTGAGCTGGCCTTTGTAGAGCCTGCCGTCGAAGCGCATCAC
The DNA here is from genome assembly GCA_039816075.1 of Pseudomonadota bacterium. Taxonomy (GTDB): domain Bacteria; phylum Pseudomonadota; class Alphaproteobacteria; order Rhodobacterales; family Rhodobacteraceae; genus Albimonas. Next base: position 4,662 of record JBCBYE010000091.1, read on the forward strand.
GCCGCGGCCCGGGCGGCCGAACAGGGCCTGCATCTCCGGCGCCGTCACGGCCTCGGCCGGGATCGACAGCACCCGGAACTCGCCCGACAGGCCGAACTGTTCGATGTTGGCGGAGCCGACCTCCGCCGGGCGCACCATCATGTCGATCTTGCCGTCGGCCAGCGCGGCGTAGCCCTCGCCCCAGCTCAGCCGAACGGCGGTGTAGTCCTCGCCTGCCTCATAGCCGGTGATGATGCGGATCAGCGCCTCGGACGTGGCCGAGGCGGAGCCGGCCGGCGGCCCGGTGAAGACGGTGCGGCCCTTGAGATCCTCCCAGCTCTCGATGCCCGATCCGGACAGCGTCACCGGATGGTAGGCGCCGGCCTTGAAGCCGAGGATCGCGCGCAGGTTCCCGGCCAGTTCCGGGGCCGCGTCGATCTTGGAATACATCCGCTTCTGACCGGCCATCAGGTTCACCAGCGACGGCACCGACGAGAAGAAGTCGATGTCGCCCTTGGCGCCCTTCAGCATCGACTTGGTCAGGGTCTGGCCGGCATTGACCTGCACCTCCACGTCCGCCTTGGCCGCCTGGTTGGCGAAGGCGACGAACATGGTGTGCACCGGATCGCCGACGCCGGCGGTCTCGCCCTTGAAGATCTCGGCCGAGCCGACCGCGGGCGGCGCGACGGCCAGCGCGAGCGCCAGCAGCGCGCGACGAAGCGACGTTTGATGAAGCATGAAGTCCTCCCGAGTTTTCTTGGCTCCAAGCTATCCGCGTCGATCCATATGCGATAATCAAACTTCCGCTGCATTGCATAAAGGATCGGCATGAAACTCGACCCCAAGCACCTGGCGCAGCTCTCCGTGATCGTGGAGGCGGGCTCCTTCCAGTCCGCCGCCTCCCGCCTGGGCCTGACGCAGCCCGCGCTCAGCCGCAACATGAAGACGTTGGAGGCGCGGCTGGGCGCGCCGCTGTTTCAGCGCGACGGCCGCCGTTCCGTCCCCAATCGGCTGGGCCTGCGCCTGGCGCGCAACGGCCGCACCATACGTCTGGCGCAGGAGCAGGCGGGCGTGGTCGCCGACCAATCGCTCTCCGGCGCCGTGGGAGAGCTGCGCATCGGCGCGCCGCCCATCGTCGCCGGCCGCTTTCTGACCGATGCGCTGGCGCGCTTCATCCGCGAGAACCCCGGCTGCGTGGTGGAGCTGCGCACCGGCCTGGTTCACGAGCTGCGCGCCCTGCTCGAAAAGGGCCAGGTGGATCTTGTCCTCGGACCCCGCACTTTGGCCGAGCCGGCCGACGGGCTGCGCTTCGCCCCTTTGATCGACGACCGCGTGGCGGTGATGTGCCGGGCCGGCCATGCCCTCGCCGGCAAGCGCACGGTCCTGGCCGCGGATCTTCAAGCGCAGACCTGGCTCGCCCATTCCCGCGGCAGCCTGCTGCGCCAGCAGACCGAGGCGGCCATGATCGCCTCGGGCGTCGCGTCCATGCAGATCGGCTGCGAGACCGACTCCATCCGCTCGGCGATGGAGATCGTGGCCGAAACCGACCTCATCACCACCATGCCCCGCGCCACGACGCGCCCCTATCTGGGCGACCGGCTGATCTTCCTGCCCTACGACCACCCGCGTTTTCACCGCCCCCTCGGCCTGATCCGCGGCGGCGACGCCCCGCTCAGCCGAACCGAGGAGCGGTTCGAGCAGACCCTGCGGGCGGCCCTGCCCCGCCTCGAAGCCGCCTGAACCGTCCGAACCGAAGGGGGGCGGCGCCGTCGACGACGCGCGGTCCTCAGGCCCTTGCGGCGCGCGCGGCCGGGGCCGAGCGGCGGCAGGCCAGCGCGACGGCCGCCGTCAAGACCAAGGACAGAACGGCCATCAGCAGCGTCCACAAAAGCGGCTCGCGCGCCTGCAGGAACACCGCCGAGGCCGCCTCGCAGCACGCCGCGACCCCCGCGACGGCGGCCCAGGCGGCCCAATGCCAAACGCCCCGCGCATCCTCGGCATAGTCCACGGGCGCGTCCTCCACCACGTCTCGCACCAGCGTCTCCGTCTCCGCCTCCGTGCGGGCGGCGGCCTGGGCGGCGGAGGCGGCATCCTCCGCGTCCGCCGCGATGCGCGCCCCGGCGATGCGCGCCAGAATGGACGGCGCCTCCGCGCTTTCGTCCCGCTCCGCCGCGCGCCCCGGCGCGCCCGACGTTGTCGGCGCGTTCAGGCCCAGGGCCAGCGCGGCCAGCGCCAGCCCGGCGCCGTTCGCCGCCCAGACCGGCGCCATCAGCAGCGCGGCGGCGACCAGCAGCGCGCCCCGCTGCCAGCCCGTCAGAGGCCCGCGCGCATGGCCCACCGTGGCCAGGGCGAAGGCGCAGAGCCCCGCCGCGCAGGCCAGCGCGGCGCGCGCGATCTCCAGCGCGTCGCCCTCCAGCAGCAGGCCCGGCGAATAGATGAAGAGAATCGGCAGCAGGAAGCAGGCGATGCCCAGCCGCGACGCCTCCACCCCGACGGGGATCGGCCCGGCCCGCGCGATGGGCGCCGCGGCGAAGGCGGTCAGCGCCACGGGCGGCGTGATGTTGGAGATGATGCCGTACCAGAAGGCGAAGAAATGCGCCGCCATGGGCGGCACGCCGGCCAGCTGCAGGATCGGGATGATCGTGGCGACCAGCGTCAGATAGATCGCCACCGCCGTCATCCCCATGCCCATTATCAGCGACATGATCGCCGCCAGCGCCAGCAGCAGCCACAGCTGATCGCCCGCCGCGTTCGCCGCGGCCTGCGCGATCTGGAACGACAGGCCCACGGCGAAGATGGCGCCCAGAATGATCCCCGCCGCCGCCGCCGCGACCGACAGGCCCACCGTGGCCCGCGCCGTGTCCTCGACCACCGCCAGCAGCGCGCGGGGCGTCAGCCGCCGGCGCGGCTGCAAGACCGCGATCAGGAAAGTGGCGCCCGTCACCAGCACCGCCACGTTGACGATGGAGCGCCCCGCCAGCAACGCCCCGATGATCAGCGCGAGCGGCAGCAGCAGATACCCTTCGCGCCGCAGGATCGACCAGGCGGAGGGCAGCAGGCTGCGCGGGATCGTGGCGAGGCCCAGCTTCCGCGCCTCCGCATGCACGGTCACGAAGATCACCAGAAAGTAGAGCGCCGCGGGGATCGTCGCCGCCGCGACCACGTCCAGATACGGGCGGCCCACGAACTCCGCCATGATGAAGGCCACCGCGCCCATCACGGGCGGCATGATGATCCCGCCGTTGGAGGCCGCCGCCTCCACCCCGCCGGCGAAGGCCCGGCGATAGCCCAGGCGGATCATCAGCGGGATGGTGAAGACCCCCGTGGTCAGCACGTTGCCGATGGCCGAGCCCGAGAGGGAGCCCATCATGGCCGAGCTGACCACCGCCGCCTTGGCCGGCCCGCCCGTGCGATGGCCGAACAGCGCGAAGGCGAGCCGGGTGAAGAACGCGCCGCCGCCGCAGGCGTTCAGCAGCGTGCCGAACAGGATGAACAGCACAACGAAGTTCGCCATCACCGCCACCGCCGTGCCGAAGATGCCGTTGCTGTCCAGAAACACCGATTGCAGCAGGTTCTTCAAAGAGCTCGGCGGGCCGAAGAAGATGCCCGGAAAGTGGTTCGCATAAAGCGCGTGCGCGATGAAGAAGGCGCAGATCGCCACCAGGATCGGCCCGACGACCCGGCGCGTCGCCTCCAGGATCAGACCGACGAAAAGGAGGGAGGCGACGTAGTCCACGGGACGGAAGAACACCGTGCGGATGTTCCAGGTCTCCAGCTCCACGAAGAACCAGACCTGCACGCCCACGGCGCCGGCGACGGCCAGAAGGTCGATCGCCCGGATCCAGCCTCGGCCGAGGGGACGGGTGAGAAACACCAGGGCGAGCGCGCTGGTGACGTGCAAGGAGCGCATCAGCAGCGCGTCGGGAGAGGAATAGACCGCGACGTAGACGTGGATCAGCACGAAGAAGACGCCCAGACCCAGCGCCGCCCAGGCCGCAGCCGCATCGAAGGCGGACGCGTCGGAACCTCGGATCAGGCGCGGCAGGGCGGGGGCGGCGGCGCTCATGCTCTCGCTTTCGCTGGCGATGGGGCGGCGAGCGCGGGCGGCGCCCCGGACGGGCCGGAACGCAGCGCGGCCGACTCGGCGACGGCGGAGGCGGCGGGGGCGGGGGAGGGGGCGGCGTCCCTTACTGGCCGCCGACCTCGTCGAAATAGCGCTGCGACGCTTCGTGCACGGGCAGGACGTTGTGGACGAAGACGTCCTGATCGTCGATCTCCTCCGACCCGGCGAACAGGCCGTGGAACGCCGCGTAGTTCTCATACATCAGCTTGGTGACCTGGTAGACCAGCTCCGGATCGGCGTTGGCGCTGGCCACCAGATGGTTGACGTAGAAGGGCACGTTCACCGGGTCCGGATTGTTGGCGTAGGCGCCGCCGGGGATGGTGAAACGGGTCATGCCGGGCAGGATCTCCTCGAACGTGTCCAGCTCCTCGTCGGACATGCCGATCAGCTGAAATCCCGGCGTCTGCTCGAACTGCTGCATCAGGCCGTAGGGCACCGGGCCGGCGAAGATGCCCGCGTCCAGCTTGCCGTCCTGAAAGCCCTGCACCTCTTCAAGATAGCCGTACTGCTCGATGACGCCGCCGGCGGCCTCGATGGAGTCCGGCGACACGCCCGCGGCCTCCATCATCGGCGCGAACACCTGGTAGAAGAAGCCCGATTTCTGGCCCATCCAGACGCGGTTCGGCGCGTCGTCCAGCTCGGCCAGCGAGGTCGGTCCGCCCAGGCGCGCCACCGGCTGCATGGGCGAGCCGTAGAGCGTGATCACATGGCGCACGTTGGGCGTCGGCACGCCCAGCGACCCCTTGCCGTCGGCGATCAGCTTGGTGTTGAAGGTCGGCGCGATGTTGAAGTCCAGCTCGCCGGTCTCGATGCCGATCTGCGATTTCTCCACGTCGCCGGAGACGACGTTGGCGGTGACGCCGTCGATGTTTTCGTTGATCAGCTCGACCAGCTTGGCGGCGAAGATCGGGAAGGTGCCGGCCAGGCCCCCGCCCACGCGCACGAAGGTCTCCGCCGAGGCGGAGGCGGGAACGATGAGAAGCGCGAGCGCCGCGGCGCCGGCCTTGAGGGATTTGGCGAGCATCTTTGGTCCTCCGAACGGGGCGAGCCCCTTCAGCGCTGTCGGTTTCGCCGGGCGCCGGAGGCCCGGCGGCGTTTGTGGGACCGTTCCGCCCCATGGGACGAAAGACTAACGCCGCGGCAACGGATTGCAATTGGTCCGGACAACTTTCGCAAGGCCCAGCGCCGACCGATCGCCGATCCCGGCCGAGGGGTCGATACCGCCGCCATCGTCCGCCGCTGCGCCCCGCGTCCCAAGACGCGCGGCATCCGCCGCGGCGGCGGCGCGGCTGCGTCGAGCGGGGCGCGCCCCGACTTCGCCGACA
>JBCBYE010000080.1:0-10513 GCA_039816075.1 Pseudomonadota bacterium
CGAGGCGCTGACCATGTCCGACCGCATCGCCGTGGTGAACCATGGCCGGATCATGCAGCTCGCCACGCCCCAGCAGCTCTACGACGCGCCCGAAAACAAGTTCGTGGCCGACTTCATCGGCGAATCCGCCTTCCTGCCCGTGGCGCGCGCGGGCGGCGGCGCGCTCACCGTCTCCGGCGCCGCGCTCAAGACCCATCGTCCCGCGCCCGACGGCGACGGGCTGACCCTGATGATGCGCCCCGAACGCGTCTTCGTGGTCGAGGGGGAGCCCGGCGCCGACGTCAACGTCTTCGACGCCCGCGTCTCCGACCTCGTCTACCAGGGCGAAAGCTTCCTGCTCTACGCCCGCCTCGGCGACGGGGCCGAGGTCGCCGCCCGCGGCGCGATCCGCGGCGACGCCTACGCACGCCTGCCCAGGCCCGGCGACGCGGTGCGCCTCGGCCTCGACGCCGCCGACGCCGTCATCCTGGCGGGCGAGGCATGAGCGTCGTCGCCGACGGCCTCTCCGCCGCGGGGCGCGAGCGGGACGATCTCAACGCCGCCGGCCTGCGCCGCGACGAGCGGATCGAACGCTGGAAGCTCTTCGGCCTCGGCTCCCCTGCGCTGCTTCTGGTGCTGGTGATCCTGGTGATCCCCGTCGGCTGGCTGTTCTACGTCTCCTTCATCGGCGCCGACGGGACCTTCTCGCTCGAAAACTACGAGCGGATGATCAAGCGCAAGTCCTACGGCCGGATCTTCTGGACCACGTTCGAGGTCAGCCTGCTGACCACCGGCATCTGCATCCTCATCGGCTATCCGCTCGCCTATTTCATGTCGCAGCTGCCCGGTCGACTGGCGAGCCTGTGCCTCATCGCGGTGCTGCTCCCGTTCTGGACCTCGCTGCTGGTGCGCACCTACGCCTGGCTGGTGCTGCTGCAGAAGCGCGGCCTGGTGAACGATTGGGCCATCTCGATGGGGCTGTGGGACGAGCCGATCAAGATGGTGCACAACCTCAACGGCACGCTGATCGGCATGGTGCATATCATGCTCCCGTTCCTGGTGCTGCCGGTCTACGGCTCCATGCGGGCCATCGACCGCGACTATCTCAAGGCGGCCTCCAACCTGGGGGCCTCGCCGGTGCGGGCGTTCTGGACGGTGTTCTTCCCGCTCTCCACGCCCGGGCTCTTCGCCGGGGCGCTGATGGTCTTCGTGCTCTGCCTGGGCTTTTTCGTCACCCCCGCGGTGCTGGGCGGCGGCAAGGTCATCATGGTCTCCATGAAGATCGTCTCGAACATTGAGCTTTTCGTGAACTGGGGCGCCGCCAGCGCGCTGGGCGTGGTGCTGCTGGTCCTGACCATGGCCGTGCTTTGGATCGCCTCGGGCTTCTTGAAGCTCGAGCAGATGACCGGGGGCGGACGCTGATGCGCGGCTGGCTGAACAGTCCGGCCTCGGAAACGCAGGTCACCCATGGCCAGCGCCTCTGGCTCTACGTCTTCTCCGTCGTCGCCATGGTGCTGCTCGTCGCCCCGACGCTGATCGTGGTGCCCATGTCCTTCTCGGACTCGCAGTATCTGGAATTCCCGCCCGAGACGTGGTCGACGCGCTGGTATCGCCACTACTTCGACTCCGACGAATGGATGCTCGCCACGCGCACCTCCTTCACCGCGGCGGTGCTGACCATGCTGGTGGCGACGCCCATGGGCGTGCTGGCCGCCTACGGGCTGCACGCCTCCAAGGTGCCGTTCGTGCGGGCCGCCTTCGTGCTGATGATCACGCCCATGATGGTGCCGGTGGTGCTGGTCGCCATCGGGGCCTTCTACGCCTACGTGCAGCTTCAGATCCTCTATACCATGACCGGCCTGGTGCTGGCGCATTCGCTGCTGGCGATCCCCCTGGTGGTGATCGTCACCGGCTCCGCGCTCAAGGGCTACGACATGAATCAGGAGAATGCGGCCCGCTCGCTCGGCGCCCCGCGCTGGAAGGCGTTCCTGACCATCACCCTGCCGCAGATCCGCTTCGCCGTGGTGACGAGCGCGCTGCTCTCGTTCCTCACCTCGTTCGACGAGGTGGTCATCGCCATGTTCATCTCCGGCGGCGACAACCCGACCCTGACGCGCAACATGTTCAATGCCCTGCGCGATCAGATCGACCCGACCATCGCCTCCATCTCCACGCTGATGATCGTGGTGACCACCGTCCTCATGGCCCTCGCCCAGTTCTTCGGCAGCGAGCGGCGCTGACGGGGTCGAACCAGGGGCGGAACGGGGCTCAGTCGGGGCCGCAGCGCGGGGCCGGACGTGGCGGAAGGGGTGGGATTCGAACCCACGGAACCTCTCGGCTCAACGGTTTTCAAGACCGCCGCAATCGACCACTCTGCCACCCTTCCGACCCTTCGTTTCGGTAGCCGCTTTCGCCGCGTCGCGCCACCCGCCCGCGCGGGGGGCGTTCCCGACTCGCCCTCGAATGCGTTACCCTCTGCGGCAACGAGCAGCGGTCCGACAAAATCAAAAGGACGGACGAATGACCGGAACACGCAGGGCGGGCCTCGCGGCCGCGCTGGCGCTCGCCGCGGCGGGCGTCTTGGCCGCGCCGGCGCAGGCCGCCGCGCCGGCGGAGGCCACGGTGATCTGGGACGGCAAGCCCTCGCTGGGCGGCCCCTGGATCGCCCATCCCGACCATCCCGGCCCCGGCCCCCTCTCGGTCGAGGTGCGCACCGAGGGCGGCGCCGTCGCGCAGCTCCTCCTGCTGCGCCGCGCCTCGGGCTCCGGCTATCTGATGTCCGGCGAGGCGGCGGAGGCGCTGAGCCTGACCCCCGGCCAGCCCGAGCGCATCACCCTCAGCGTCCTCGACGCCGACGAGGCGCCGGCCCGACCGGTCGCCGAGGACCAGGAGGCGACGGCGGACGACCCCGACGCCGCCAGGGCCGAGGACGCGCCGCCCCCGGCCGTCGCCCCCGGCGCCGCCGCGTCTTCGGCCCCGGCCCCCGCGGCCCCGTCGGCCCCCGCGTCCCCGTCGGCCCCCGCGGCCCCGCTCGCCTCGGCCGCGCCTCTGCCGCCGACCGCGCCCCTCGCCGCCGTCCTGCCTGCCGCGCCGCTCGCGCCCGCCGCCGCGCGACGCCCCCTCGCGCGTCCAGCCGTCGCCGCGGTCCCGCGCCCCGCCGATCCGGCCGCCAGCCCCCGTCCCAACCCGCGTCCCAACCCGCGTCCTGATCCCCTCGCCGTCGCGTCACCGGAGGCCCCCGCATGATCCGCCTCGCCGCCCTCGTCCTCGCCGCCGCCCTCTCCGCCGCCGTTCCCGCCCGCGCCCTCGACCTCGCCGCCGAAGAGGCGCTGGTCATCGACCACGAAACCGGCGCGGTCCTGCTGGAGAAGAACGCCGACATCGCCGTGCCCCCCGCCTCCATGCTCAAGCTGATGACGCTGAACATGGTGTTCGAGGCAATCGCCGAAGGCCGCCTGACCCTCGACGACCGCTTCCCCGTCTCGGAAAAGGCCTGGCGCATGGGCGGCTCCAAGATGTTCCTGCGTCAGGGCGAACGCGTGCGGATCGAGGATCTGATCCGCGGCGTCGTCGTGCTCTCCGGCAACGACGCCTGCATCGTCCTGGCCGAGGGGCTCTCGGGGTCCGAAGAGGCCTTCGCCGCCGCCATGACCGCCCGCGCGAAGGCGTTGGGGATGACCGACAGCGTCTTCGCCAACTCCACCGGCTGGCCGCACCCCGACACGCGCATGACCCCGCGCGACCTGGTGTTTCTGGCCCGCCGTCTGATCGAGGACTTTCCCCAGCACTACGGATACTTCCTGGAAACCGAATTCGAATGGGACGGCGTGCGGCAGCGCAACCGCAACCCGCTGCTCTACTCCGACATCGGCGCCGACGGGCTGAAGACCGGCCGCACCGAAGAGGCCGGCTTCGGCCTCGTCGGCTCCGCCGTGCGCGACGGCCGGCGCGTCGTCTTCATGGCCGGCGGCTACGACAGCGCCCTCGACCGCAAGGTGGAGACGGAGCGGCTGGTCGACTGGGCCTTCCGCGAATTCTCCAACCGCACCCTCTACGCCGCCGGCCAGCCGCTGGGCGTGGCCGAGGTCTGGCTGGGCGTCGAGGACGGCGTGCCCCTGACCCTGGCCGAGGATCTGCGCGCCACCGTCCCCTTCGCCGCGCGCGGCAAGCTCACGGCCCGCCTCGTCCTCGACGCGCCGGTGGAGGCGCCGATCCGCCCCGGTCAGGCCCTGGGCCTGCTGGAGGTGGACGGCCCCGACATGGACCCCCTCTCCCGCCCCCTCGTCGCGGCCGAAGGGGTGGAGCGCGGCGGCGTCCTCTCCCGCCTCTCCGCCGCCGCCCGCCTGCTGACGCGCGACGTTCTGGGCGAGGATCCGCCCCCCGCGCCGGACGCCCCCGCCCCCACGCAGGCCCCCGCCGATGGCTGAAGCGGCCGCACGCGGCCTCTTCGTCACGTTCGAAGGCGGCGACGGAACCGGCAAGACCACCCAGCTGCGCGCCCTCGCCGACCGTCTGCGCGCCCGCGGCCGCGAGGTCGTCGTCACCCGCGAACCCGGCGGCGCGCCCGGCGCCGAGGAGATCCGGCGCCTCGTCCTCGAAGGGGAGCCGGGCCGCTGGTCGCCCGTCACCGAGCTCCTGCTCTTCAACGCCTCGCGCCGCGACCACGTGGAACGGGTCGTGACCCCCGCCCTCGCCGGGGGCGCCGTGGTGCTCTGCGACCGCTTCGCCGATAGCACGCGCGTCTACCAGGGCGCGGCCCGCGATGCGCAGGCCGATCCGGCCGACGCATCCCTGCCGCCGCCCTCGCGCGCCATGACCGACGCGCTCCACGCTCTCGTCATCGGGCTGGAGCCGGACGCCACGCTGATCTTCGACCTCGACCCGCGCGTCGCCCTGGTGCGCGGCCTCGACCGCGGCGGGGCCGAACTTCGCTTCGAACGGCTCGGCCTGCCGTTCCACGAGGCGGTGCGCGCGCGCTTTCAGGCCCTCGCGCAGGCTCATCCTGCGCGCTGTCGTCTGGTCGACGCCGCCGGCGGTCCCCAGGATGTCGCGCCCCGCGTCGACGCCGCCCTCGCCCCCTGGCTCGGGGCCGGCGCCGCATGACGCCGCTCCGCGCCCTCCCGCCTCGCGCGCAGGTCCGCCCCTGATGGCCCGCGCCCCCGCAATCCTCGAACCCGACGCCGCGCCGCCGGAGCCCGACCGGGCGGCGCCTGCGCCCCATCCCCGCCATGCCCCGCAGGTCTTCGGCCACGACCCCGCCGCCGCCGCCTTCGCCGAGGCCTGGGACGCCGGCCGACTGCATCCGGCCTGGCTGATCTCCGGCCCCCGCGGCATCGGCAAGGCAACGCTCGCCTGGCGCCTCGCCCGCGCCGTCCTCGCCGCCCGAGGCGCGGCGGGCGAGGCGCCGCTGGCGCTCGATCTGCCGCCGGACGACCCGCAATTCTCCCGCGTCGCCAGCCTCGGCGAGCCGCGCCTGCGCCTCCTGCGCCGCGGCTGGGACGACAAGACCAAGCGCCTGCGCACCCGCATCGTCGCGGAGGACGCGCGCGCCCTCAAAACCCTCTTCGAACAGACCGCCGCCGACGGCGGCTGGCGCGTCGCGGTCATCGACTGCCTCGACGAGACGAACCCCCAGGCCGCGAACGCCCTGCTCAAGCTGATCGAGGAGCCGCCGGCGCGCGCCCTTTTCCTGCTGATCGCCCATGCGCCCAGCCGCGTGCTGCCCACCATCCGCTCCCGCTGCCGGTCCCTGCCGCTCTCGCCCCTGGCGCCGGACGCGCTGGGCCGCGCCCTCGCCCAGGCCGATCCGGACCTGCAGACGACCCCCGCCCTCGCCGCCCTCGCCGAAGGGTCGGCGGGAGAGGCCCTGCGCCTCGCCGCCCAGGGCGGCCCCGCGCTCTACGCCGAACTGGCGGAGATCGTGGCCCGCGCGCCTGGATCGGACCGCGCCCGCTGGCACGCCTGGGCGCAGGCCGCCGCCGGGCGCGACGGAGAGGCGCGCTTCGACGCCACGCTGCGCCTCGTCGCGCTGCTCTGCCAGCGTCTGGCGCGCGCCGGCGCCGGCCGGCCGCCCTCGCCCGCCGCCGCGCCGGAGGAGCCGGCGCTCGCCTCCCGCCTCGCCGCCGGGCCCGCGCAGGCGCGCCTCTGGGCCGAGGCGGCGCAGGCGATCCCGGCGCGCGCGGCCCAGGCGCGGGCGGTCAATCTTGACCCCGACCGCATCGTCCTCGATATCTTCGCCGGCCTCGACGCCGCCGCCCGAAAGGCGGCCGCCGCGCGCTGAGGCGCAGACCACCGCCGCGAAGAACAAAGGCGCCGCCCGTGCCCGCCCCCATCGTCGACAGCCATTGCCACCTGGATTTCCCGGATTTCGACGGGGAGCATGCCGATCTGGTCGCCCGCGCCTGCGCCGCCGGCGTCACGCGCATGGTCAGCATCGCCACGCGGCTGGCCCAGGCCCCCCGCGTCGCCGCCATCGCCGAGGCGCATGCCCCCGTCTTCTTCGCCGCCGGCCTGCACCCCCTCCACGCCGACGAGGAAGCGCCCCCCGCGCCCGAGGCGCTGGAGGCGCTGGCAAGCCACCCCAAGATGGTCGGCATCGGCGAATGCGGCCTCGACTACCATTACCGCCGCGACCTCGCCGCGCTGCAGGAGGCGGGGCTGCGCGCGCAGATCGAGGCGGCGCGCCGCACCGGCCTGCCCCTGATCATCCATTCACGCGACGCCGACGACGACATGGCCCGCATCCTGACCGAAGAGCATCGCGCCGGCCCCTTCGCCTGCGTCATGCACTGCTTCAGCTCCGGCCCCGCGCTGGCCGAGGCGGCGCTGGCCCTCGGCTTTCACCTCTCGATGTCCGGCATCGCCACCTTCCGCAAATCGCAGGACCTGCGCGACATCTTCGCCGCCGCGCCGCTGGACCGCATCCTGGTGGAAACCGACGCCCCCTACCTCGCCCCCCAGCCCAAGCGCGGCAAGCGCAACGAGCCCGCCTACGCCGCCATGACCGCCGCCGTCGGGGCGGAGGTCTTCGGCCTCTCCTACGACGACTTCGCCGCGGCGACCTCCGCCAATTTCGACCGCCTCTTCGCCAAGGCCGCCGCCTGGCGCCCGGCGGCGAACGGCGAAGGCGCCGCCGCATGACCGCGACCCTGCGCTTCACCATCCTCGGCTGCGGCTCCTCCGGCGGCGTGCCGCGCCTCGGCGGGCTCTGGGGAGACTGCGATCCGAACAACCCCCGGAACGCCCGCCGCCGCTGCTCCATGCTGGTGGAGCGCGAGACCGAGGGCGGCGTCACCCGCGTCCTCATCGACGCCTCCCCCGACCTGCGCCAGCAGCTGCTCGACGCCGGCATCGGCCTGCTCGACGCGGTGATCTTCACGCATGAGCATGCCGACCACGTGCATGGCCTCGACGATCTGCGCATGGTCGTCTTCAACCGCCGCGCGCGCCTGCCGGTCTGGGCCTCGCCCGCCACGCAGTCGGCGCTCCTCAACCGCTTCGGCTATGCCTTCGTGCAGCCGGAGGGGTCGCCCTATCCCCCGATCCTCGACCTCAAGACCCTCGCCGGTCCCGTCGACATCGACGGCGAGGGCGGCCCGATCCGGTTCGAACCGTTCGAGGTGCGCCACGGCTCCATCGACGCGCTCGGCTTCCGCATGGGCCCCCTCGTCTACCTGCCCGACGTGTCCGAGATGACGGACGAGGCCTGGGCCACCCTCGACGGCGCCGACACCTGGGTCGTGGACGCCCTGCGCTACAAGCCGCACCCGACCCATGCCCATCTCGACCTGACGCTCGACTGGATCGCTCGCTCAGGCATCCGGCGCGGCGTGCTCACCAACATGCATATCGACCTCGATTACGAGCGCATGCGGGCCGAGACCCCCGACAATGTCGAGCCCGCCCATGACGGCCTCGTGCTGAGCTTTCAGGTCTGATCGGGGTGCTCGGCCCCGCGCTCGGCATCCTCGAAATCGTCCTGCCGGTCTTCCTGATCGTCGGCGCCGGCTACGGCTGCGTGCGCGCGGGCCTCTTCGCCAATCCGCAGATCGACGCGCTGCTGCGCTTCGCCACGCAGTTCGCCATCCCCTGCCTGCTGTTCACGGCAATGGTGAACCTCGATCTCGGGGCCACCTTCGACCCGGTCTTCCTGCTGTCCTACTACGTCTCCGCCACGGCCGCCTTCGCTCTGACCGGCCTGACCGCGTGGAAGGTCTTCGGCCGCCGCCCGGGCGAAAGCGTCGCCATCGGCTTCTGCGCCCTTTTCGCCAACTCCATCCTGCTGGGTCTGCCGATCTTCGAGCGAGCCTACGGGCCGGGCGCCATGGGCCCCTCCTTCGCCATCATCGCGATGCATGCGCCCTTCTGCTACGGCCTCGGCATCACGATCATGGAAGTGGCCCGCGCCGACGGACGCAGCGCCGCCGACACCGCCCGCGCCGCGCTCAAGGCGATGTTCCGCAACGCCCTCTCCATCGGCCTCGCTCTGGGCCTCGCGGTGAACCTCACCGGTTTTCCGCTGCCCGCCGCGCTGGAGGAAGCCACGGGCCTGCTCGGCCGCGCCGGCCTGCCGATCGCGCTTTTCGGCCTCGGCGGCGTGCTGACCCGCTACGCCCTCGCTTCGGGCCTGCGCGAAAGCGGCGTCATCATCTTCGCCTCGCTGGTCCTGCACCCGGCGCTGGCCTGGGCGCTGACCCATCACGTCTTCGCCCTGCCGCCGGAGTTCGTGCGCGCCGCCGTGGTCACCGCCGCCATGCCGCCCGGCGTCAACGCCTTCCTCTTCGCCTCCATGTACGACCGGGCCGTGGACGTCGCCGCCGCCACCGTGCTGCTGGCGACGCTCTGCGCGGTGCTCTCGGCCTCGCTCTGGCTCGCCGCGCTGCAGGCCGCGTTTCCGTGACGCGGGCCGCCGCCGGGGCCGACATTCCGGCGCGCGACCCTATCTGACCGAAGCATGAAGCGCTTCGCCCCCTCCCGCCGCACGCTCCTCGCCGGCGCGGCCGGCGCCCTCGCCGCCGGGGCCGGCGCGCTGGCGCTCGGCGACCGGCGCCTGACCTCGCAGGTCGAGGCGCGCCATCCGCCTCGCGGCGCCTTCGTCACAGCCGAGGGGCTGCGCCTCCACCACGTCTCCCTCGGCCCCGAGGACGGCGAAACCGTCATCCTGCTGCACGGCGCCACCGGCAATCTCAACGACATGACGTTCGATCTGGCGCCGCGCCTGGCCTCCGCCGGCCGCCGCGTCATCGCCTTCGACCGACCGGGCCTCGGCTGGTCCCAGCGCCCGCCCGCGGCGCAGGATCCCTGGCGCCCCGCCACCCAGGCCCGCATCCTGCGCGCCGCCGCCCAGGCGCTGGGCGTGCGCCGCGCCGTCGTGCTGGGCCATTCCTGGGGCGCCGGCGTCGCGCTCGCCTGGGCCCTGCTGGCGCCGGAGGAGGTGTCCGGCGTCGTCGTCCTCGGCGGCGCCTGCATGCCCTGGGACGATGGCGAGGACGGGCTGCTCACCCCCGTCATCGCCTCGCGCCCCGCGGCGGTCCTGGGCGCCGCCTGGCTGCGTCACGTCTCCCTCGCCGACGGCGGCGCCTCCGCCGCCGCCCGCATCTTCCGCCCCCAGGACCCGCCCGAGGGCTATCTCGACCACCTTCAGGGAGAGCTCCTGCTCCGCCCCTCCAGCCTCCAGGCGAACACCGAGGACATTCAGAAGCTCGACCGCGCCCTCGCCGACCAGGCGCGCGCCTATGCCGGCCTCGTCCCCCCCGTGCGCATCCTGCACGGGCTCGCCGACACGATCACCTCGCCCGCCATCCACTCCCAGGGGCTGGCCGCGGTCGCCCCCCGCGCGACGCTGTCCCTGCTGCCGGGAATCGGTCACATGCTGCACCACGCGGTTCCCGAGACGGCGGCCGCCGCGGCGCTCGACGTCGCATAGAATTGACGTCAACTTTCCATTACATGGATGCCGGTATCATAGGGCAATGCATGCGTTGAAGCGTCACGCCCCCCCCTCATAGGTCTCGATTACATACCCTGAGTATTTTGCTAGACTGTGCACTAAAGTAGACATAAAACAGTGTCAGACGAAGTTGACGGGCCACGGGCCCTACGGAGGTCGACATGGCCGATATCTCCTCGACCCATCGCTGGGCCGCCGACCCGGGGGCGGACCCCCTCGAACGCGCTGTGGAGGAAATCGGCGACCGCTGGATGCTCCTCATCATCTGGGCCGCGTTCAACGGAACCTCGCGCTTCGACGATTTTCAACGCGACCTCTCGGTGGCGCGGAACATCCTCTCGAACCGTCTGCGCCGACTGGTGGAGCAGGGCATCCTGCAGAAACGCCCGGTGCGCGAAGGCGCGCGCCGCATGCAGTACGCGCTGACCGACAAGGGACGCGCCCTGCGCGGCACGCTCGAAGGGCTGCGCGGCTGGGGCGATGCCTGGACCGAGGGCGCCGCGTCGGGCGGCGCCAAGGATCTGGCCGACGGCGTCGACTGACGCGGCGGCCGACCCACGCGGTCGCACGAATTTCAGGGGGCGC
>JBCBYE010000646.1:0-2668 GCA_039816075.1 Pseudomonadota bacterium
CCAACCTGCCGCCCGACGCGGTCGACGATGCGGCGACGACCGCCGTGGACGTCGCGGTCTTCATCGACGTGCTCGACAACGACTCCGATCCCGATGGCGGCACGCTGGCCATCAACAGCTTCACCCAAGGCGCCTTCGGCTCGGTGGAGCTGTTGATGGCCAGCGTGCCGCCATCGGGATCGGAGTCGTTGTCGAGCACGTCGATGAAGACCGCGACGTCCTCGGCGGTCGTCGCCGCATCGTCCACCGCGTCGGGCGGCAGGTTGGGCGCGCCCCCGACGTTGACGGTGACCGTGGCCGTGGCCGTGGCGCCGAAATCGTCGGTGATCGTATACTGGAAGGTGTCGTTTCCAATGGCCCCGGCATTGGGCGTGTAGACGAACACGCCCGGCGACGTCTGCGCCACCGCTCCGGCCCCGCCTTGCGTGAACGAGGTCACCTCGAAGC
Organism: Pseudomonadota bacterium; assembly: GCA_039816075.1. Lineage (GTDB taxonomy): Bacteria > Pseudomonadota > Alphaproteobacteria > Rhodobacterales > Rhodobacteraceae > Albimonas. Next base: position 448 of record JBCBYE010000646.1, read on the forward strand.
CGTCGCCGTCGATGTCGAAATCGTTCGCCAGGACCATGATGGGCCCGGTGGCCACGCCGAAATCGGTGGACGCGTTGTCGTCCCGCGCCGTGGGCAGGTCGTTGGCGCCGTTGACCGTGATGGTCACGTCGGCCCCCGCGGTCAGGCCGCCGCCGGCCTCCTGCACGGTGTAGTCGGCGGTGATGACCTGGGACTGGCCCTCGCCCAGCGTCTGGTAGGCGCCGTTCTCTTCGAACACGACGTCGCCGTCGGCCTCGATGGTCAGACGGCCGCCGCCGGCGATGAAGAACGCGACGCCGACCTGCGCGGCGGACCCGTTGACCTGGACCACCGTCAGCGCGTCGCCCTCGGGGTCGGAATCCGGGCCGTTGCCGTTGTCGGCGAAGACCGAACCGGTCCCGTCCGCATCCTCGGTGAAGGACAGCTCGTCGTCGCGGGCGTCGACGTCGTCGTCCTGGCCCTGGATGTTGAACGTGACCGTGGCCGTGTCGCTCAGTCCGCCGACGTCGGTGATCGTGTAGGTGAAGCTGTCGGTGGTGCTCTGACCGCTGGTCAGCGACTGGATGGTGGTCGACGTGGTCGGGTCGTAGGTGATCAGACCGCCCGTTCCCATGCGCAGCGTGGCGCCGGAGGGCAGCGTGAAGTTCGTGCCCGGCGGGAACGGCGAGCCGTTGACCGCCGTCACGCTGAAGAAGTCGCTGCCCGGATCGAAGTCCGCGCCGGAGCCGTTGCTGTCGAACACCCGGCCGGTGACGATGGTGTCCTCGTCGATGTTGAAGAAATCGTTCCGCGCCACCGGCGGGGCGTTGGAGACGGTCACCGTGAAGGTGTCCGTCTCGATCGAGAACGGATCGCCCGCATTGTCGTCGACGGTCACCGTGACGGTGAAGGTCCCTTCGTTCTCGTAGAGGTTCGAGACGCTGGGCGTGGCGGAGCCGCTGTTGAAGACGATGGGCGCATCGCCTTCGCCGAAATCGACCTCGAACGTGGCGACGTCGCCGTCCGGATCGCTCAGGTTCAGCGTCCGGAAGAGACTGCTCCCCTCGGCGATGGTGGCGTCGGGTCCGGCCTCCAGCCCCGGCGCGTCGTTGACCGCGTTCACGGTGATCTCGGCCAGCACCAGGTTGCCGGCGAAGGAGATGCCGTCGGAACCGGTCCAGGTGAAATCGTCGGCGCCGTTGAAGTCGGCGTTGCCGAGGTAGACCAGGCGACCCGCCTGCAGATCGGCGATCGAAATCTCCTGCCCCGGCGTGACGGGCGATCCATCCAGCGTCAGCTGGCCCTGGGCGGGCAGCGTTTCGATCCGGATGGCCTGGAGCGTCTGGCCGTCCGGATCTACGAAGCCGCCCTCGAAGACCGCCGCGTCCAGAATGATGGGCGTGTCTTCGTCGCCCGAGGCGCTGACGTCCGACACGGTCGGCGCCGCGTTGGCGTAGATCTGGTAGAACACGCCGTTGCCGCTGCCGTCGCCGGCGGAGCTGCTGGTCGTCGAAGACCAGGCGATGGCGAAGCCGCCATCGACCAGCTCGGTGATGACCGGTTCGCTCTGGGTGCTCGAGAACTCCGTGTTCACCTGGAACTGGGTGTCCAGTCGGCTGCCCGAGGCGTCGTATTGCTGGGCGAAGACGCCCGCTCCGCTGCCGTCGGTACCGCTGCCGTCGGTCCAGGTGACGACGAAGCCGCCGGTGCTGAGCGCGGTCACGTCGGGCGTGGACTGCGAACTGATGCGCTGGTCGTTGACGCGGAACTGCGAGGTGATGGGCGTTCCGTCCGCGCCGACGATCTGCGCGTAGACGCCCTGGCCGCTGCCGTCCAACGCCTGGTCCGTCCACACGACGACGAAGTTGCCGTTCTCCAGCACCGCGACCTGCGGATCGAACTGGTCGCCGACGGCGATCTGATTGATCTGCACCTCGCCGTCCACGGGCGAGAAGGCCGCGTCGAACCGCTGGGCGAAGATGCCGCGCTGGCTGCCGTCGGCGGTGGGTCCGGTCGTCGAAGAGGACGCCCACACGACGTAGAAGCCGCCGTCCGCCGTGGCGATGATCTGCCCCCGGGCGTGATGAAGATGGTCAAGGTCTTCGTGGCTGTGAAGCGTAAGCTGCAGCCCGGCGACAAGATGGCTGGTCGTCACGGCAACAAGGGTGTGATTTCCAAGGTTGTACCGATGGAAGACATGCCGTTCCTCGCAGACGGCACGCCTGTTGACTTCTGTCTGAAC
>JBCBYE010000454.1:0-4104 GCA_039816075.1 Pseudomonadota bacterium
CGGCCGCCCCGTCCCGGCCCCGCCCGGCCGCCCCGTCCCACCCCGTCCCGGCCCGTGCCGCCCAGCCCCGCGCCGCCTCGTGCCGTCCCGCCTTGGCCAATCCCATCCCGCCCGGGCGCGCCCGGCGCCTCGACACGCCGCCCGGCATGGCGTTCAGCCGCCCGCCTTCTCGCCCGCCGGCCGCTCCTGCGTGCCGAGCGCGTCGGCGAGGCGCGCGGCCGCGCTACCCGGCCGTTTCGGGCGCGGCTGATCGGGACCGGGCGCCCAGCCGGTGAGGGTCACGATCTCGAAGGTCGCTCGAACGCGGCCCTGCGGCGCCGCAAAGCGTTCGGCGTGGATCGCCGCGGCCCGCGCCAGGGTCGCCCGACGCGTCAGGCCCCGGCGCCGACCGGCCAGCGCGTTGGTCTCGCCCATGGCGCGCAGCTCCCGCATCAGGGCCAGGGGATCGGCATAGGTGACGTCCAGACGCTCCGCATCGGCCACGGGCATGGCGAGGCCGGCGCGCTGCAGGAGGGCGCCGAGGGCGCGGATCTCGCCCATGGGCGACACGCGGGGCGAGAGGCCGCCTTCCTCCTCCGCCTCCGCCTCGGCCAGCGCCAGACGCAGCTCGGCCAGCGTCTCGCCGCCCAGGCCGCAGACCAGCAGCAGACCGTCCGGGCGCAGGGCGCGTCGCAGCTGGATCAGCGCGCCCACGGGATCGTTGAGCCAGTGGAAGGTCAGGCCGAGCACGGCGAGGTCGTAGGCGCCGGGCGCGAGGGGCAGCGTCTCCTCGACCGTCAAGGGCGCCGTGTCGAGCGCGCCGACCGACGGGTGCGTCGCCAGCCGACCCCAGACCGGCGCGCCGGGCCAAACCAACGCCGCGCGGGGAAAATCGCGGGCGACGAGCGAGAGGCGGTCCTCGACGCTCTCCAACGCCGCCTCGTGCAGGAACTGCGCGTCCGGCCGGGGCAGTCCGCGCCGCGCCCGCCGCGCCAGCCACACGGCGCGGTCGAACAGCGCCGGCGGCGCGCCGTCGTCGGATGGGGCGGAAGGCGTCAGGCGAGGCGGCTGCACGGCGGCGAAAAGCTCCGATCCAGGTGCGGACGGCGCGTCCGCGCGCTCTATATGGCGTGGCGGGCGAGGGTGAACAGGAGGCGGCATGCCGGCCGAGCCTTTTCGTCTGCCCAAGTCCCCCCAGGGGGTTGCCCGCGGGCGCCCCTCCCTGGAGGAGCCGATCCCGGACCTGCGCGCCCTCGCGCCCCCTCGCCTGCGCCGCGCCGGCGCGTCCATGGCGCGCGCGGCCTCGGCGCTGGGCTCGGCCGCCGCCGGGTTTCTCTATCCGCCCGCGTGCATCGGCTGCCGGGCGGAGGTGATGACGCCCCATGGCCTGTGCTCGGATTGCTGGTCGGAAACGCGCTTCATCGCCTCGCCGCTCTGCCGCCGCTGCGGCTCGCCCGGCGCGGGGGCGGAAGATGCGCCGTTCTGCGACGCCTGCGTCGGCCGACCGCAGAGCTTCGCCGAGGCGCGCGCGGCCCTGGTCTACGAGGGCGCGGGGCGGCGCATGACCCTGCGGCTGAAGCATGGCGACCGGCCGGACCTGGCGCGGCCCGCGGGGATCTGGATGGCCCGCGCGGGGGCGGAGATGCTGGCCGACGCCGACCTGATCGCGCCCGCGCCCCTGCACTGGACGCGCCTGCTGCGCCGCCGCTTCAACCAGGCGGCGGAGCTGGCGCGCTGGACGGCGCGCGCCGCGGGGCGGGAGGAGGCGCTCGATCAGGGCCTGCTGCGGCGGGTGCGCGCCACGCCTTCGCAAAAGGGCATGGATCGGGCGGCGCGGATCGCCAACCTCGCCGGCGCCTTCCGCGCGGCGCCGGGCCGCGAGGCGGCGCTGCACGGCGCGACGGTCGTGGTGGTGGACGACGTGCTGACCACCGGCGCGACCCTTTCGGCCTGCGCCGAGGCGCTGCGCGCGGCCGGCGCGGCGCAGGTGCATGCCCTCACGCTGGCGCGCGCGCCGGCGAAGGAGGAGACGGAGGCGGCCGCCGGGCGCATGGCGATGCCGGCGCCCGACCCGGCGGCGGCCCGCCCGGCGGAGGGCGGATAGCGGCTCGGTCCAGGGTCCGGTTCCGCTTGGACCGCACTGCAGCGAAGAGGCGTTTCGGCGCTCGGACGCGACGAACCTCCGGGCCGGCATCCCCCATCCTGCGGATGCCGGGCGGCCGACGGCGAGCGGCAGGCAGGCGCGGCTTCGACCCCCGCGCCTGCGATTGCGTCTTGCGCGCCCCCGCAATTCGGCCGTGGATCCTGACGACCGACAGCGTCGGTCGGCGCGCATTGCCTTGCCCGTCGGCGACGCGGCTTGACCCCGGGGCCGTCCAGACCCGGCGACGCCGCTGCTCTCCCCGCCCCTGCTCGCCCCGCCCCTGCTGGCGCCGCTCCCGCTCTGCGCGGCCCGCGTTGCACCCGGGCCGCGCGCGCTTATATTCTGGCCTCTGCAACCGCCAAGGGGCCCGCCATGACGCAAGTCGAGATCTACACCAGCCCGATCTGCGGCTTTTGCGTGCGCGCCAAGCGCCTGCTCGACGCCAAGGGCGTCACCTATGCCGAGCATGACGTGTTCCAGACCCCCGGCGCCCGGGCGGAGATGGTGCAGCGGGCCGACGGCCGCTCCACCGTGCCGCAGATCTTCATCGGCGGCGCCGGCATCGGCGGCTGCGACGAGCTGCACGCGCTGGAGCGGGCCGGCAAGCTCGACGCCCTGCTCGCGGCATGAGCGTCCTGCGCGTCGGGCTTGTTCAGACCTGCTCGGGCGACGATCCGGCGCGCAACGTCGACGAGGTTTCCACCCTGATCCGCCGCGCCGCGGACGAGGGGGCGGAGCTGATCGCGACCCCCGAAGTCACCAACATCGTGACGTTCTCGCGCCGCAGGCAGCACGCCCTTCTGCGCACGGAGGCGGAGGACGAGAGCCTCGCCGCCTACCGCGCCCTGGCGACGGAGCTGGGGCGGCCGATCCTGCTGGGTTCCCTGGCGCTGCTGGCGGACGAGGCCGCCGGGCCGGGCGACGCGCCCTTCGTCAACCGCTCGCTGCTGCTGAGCACCGAGGGCGACGTCGCGGCGCGCTACGACAAGATCCACATGTTCGACGTGGAGGTGGGCGAGGGCGAGCGCTATCGCGAATCCGCCGCCTATCGCCCGGGCGCGCGGGCGGTCGTCGCCGATCCGCCCGGCGGGCCGCGGCTGGGCCTGACCATCTGCTACGACATGCGGTTTCCCGCGCTCTACCGTGCGCTGGCCGAGGCCGGGGCGCAGGTGCTGACCGCGCCCTCGGCCTTCACCGTGCCCACCGGCCGCGCCCATTGGCGCACGCTGCTGCGCGCCCGCGCCATCGAGACGGGCTGCTTCGTCGTCGCGCCGGCGCAGACCGGCACGCATCCGGCCTCGCAGGACGGGGCGCGCATCCGGCGCACCTACGGTCATTCGCTGGCCGTGGCCCCGTGGGGCGAGGTGCTGGCCGATGGCGGCGAGGCGGTCGGCGTGACGCTGGCGGACCTCGATCTCGACGCGGTGGCGGAGGCGCGGGCGCGCGTGCCCAGCCTCGCCAACGCCCGCGCCTTCGCGGCGCCTGAGGGATCCGCCCAGACCGCCCAGACCCCTCACAGCGCTCGGGCCGCCGAGTAGCGCGCGTCGCGCCGCCGCCCCGGCGACCGGCGCCCCGGACCCGATCCGGGGCCTCCTGAGGGTCCCGCCGGGCGCCCGCCGGACGGCAGGGCGCGCAGGCTTGCGCCCCTCAGCGCAACGGCTCACGCTCCGCCCGAACCGCCGCGCCCGAGGATCCCCGCCATGACCGACCGCCTCCGCATCGCCTGCATCGGCGCCGGCTATTTCTCGCGGTTCCATCGCGACGGCTGGGCCGCCCTGCCCCGGGCCGAGGCGGTCGGCGTCGCCGATCCGGACCTCGCGGCGGCCCAGGCGACCGGCCTGCCCGCGCACGCTTCGGCCGAGGCGCTGCTGGACGCCCTGGGCCCGGACCTGTCGGACGTCGTCCTCGACATCGCCGCCCCGCCGGCGGCCCATGCGCCGCTGATCCGCCTGGGCCTGGCCGACATCATGCACGCCGACTAC
>JBCBYE010000138.1:0-8470 GCA_039816075.1 Pseudomonadota bacterium
CGGTCCTGTGGCTGGCGCTGCTGACCGCGGGCGCCGCCACGATCATCGGCAGCTGGTCCGCCTTCCGGGCGGAGCTCGGCGGCCTTTTCACCGCCAGCTCCGCGCTGCTCTTCCTCGGGGCCTGGCTGACCTCCAAGCTCTGGCACGAGCTTCACCACGGCATCGTCGCGCGCCGCTACGGGGTGGAGGTGCGCGAAACCGGCATCCTCATGATCCTGTTCCTGCCGCTGGGCGCCTATGTGGACGTCAGCGGCGTCTGGCGCGTGCGCGAGGCCTGGAAACGCCTGCACATCACCGCCGCAGGCCTGATGGGGGAGGCCGGGCTGGGCGCGCTGGCCATCCTTTTGTGGGCGGAGGCGGAGCCGGGCCTGTGGCGCGCCTTCCTGCAGGCGCTGATCGTGACCACGACGCTCAGCGCGGTGCTGTTCAACATCAACCCGCTGATGCGCTTCGACGGCTATCACGCGCTGGTGGATCTGCTGGGCCTGCCCAACCTCTATCAGCGGGGGGCGGAGGCCGCTTCGCGCCGCGTGCTGGGCTGGACCTGCGGCGACGCCGCGCCGCCGCCGCGGGATCGGCGGGGGGTGGAGGCCTATGGCTGGGCCTCGCTCGGCTGGCGCATGTTCCTCGCGGTGTCGCTGACCGCGCTGGCGGCAAGCCTCGCCTTCGGCTTCGGCCTCGCTTTGGGGGCCGCGGCCCTCTGGGGGATGGCGGCGATGCCGCTGTGGCGCCTCGCGTCGCGGGGCTGGCGGCTGGGGCCGACGGCGCGCCGCCGCGCAGCCCTGCGCCTGACCCTGGCCGCGTGCGCGGCCGCCGCGCTGGCCTTCGCGCCCGTGCCGGAGCGGACGCGCGCGCCGGCGCTCCTCGACTACGCCGGCGCCCTGTCGGCGCGCGCCGGGGCGGCCGGCACGGTGGTGGAGGTTCTGGTCCGGGCCGGCGAGCCGGTGCGCCTGGGCCAGCCGCTGCTGCGGCTCGAAAACCCCTCGCTCGACGCCGACCGCCGCCGGGCCCTCGCCCAGATCGCCCGCGCCCGCATGGCCGAGGCCGACGCCGCCGCCCGAGGCGATCCGGCCCGCGCCCGCGACGAGCGACGGCGCGCCGAAGTGCTGGGCGAAGAACTGGCGGAAATCGACCTCAGACGCGCCGCGCTGGTCGTGACGGCGCCGCGCGCGGGAATCGTCATTGATGAAAATCCTGAACGAATGCTCGGCATCTGGACGCGTCGCGGTGCAGCGCTTATCGAAGTGGCGGATGCGAACGATCTCGAAGCGCGCGTCTGGCTTCCGCCCGAAGCGGCGGAGCGGCTGAGCGGCGGTGCCGATCCCGACGACGGCGCACCCCAATTCGCCTTCCGCCCGGACGCCCCGGGCGCCCAGGCGACGCCGGTGCGGCTGACGCGCCTGGCCCCGTCCGCATCCATCCTGGCGCCGCCCGCGGCGGTCACGGCGGAAGGCGGCGGTCCGCTCGCGCTCGACCTGTCGGCGCCCGAGCCAGGGCCCGGGTCCCGGAGCGGCGCGGGAGAGCAGCGCCGCCTGGCGTCGGCGCGGGTCGAGGCGCGCTTTTCGCCCCGGACGAGCTTGGGGGAGGGCGTCGGTCACGGCTTCGGCGACGGGGCCGCGGCGGGGGTTCGAGGATGGCTGGAACAGCCGCTGAGGTGGAGGCCGCTGGGGGAGCGGGCGGCCGAGGCCCTGGACAGTGTGGACCTGTCCGACCCGGCCGGCTGGGCGGGGGCCCTGTTCGGGCCCTGATGAACGGCTGCAGCGGCCAAAGTTGAGCCGCATTCATGTTGAAACGTCGCAGGCTCGGTGGGGAGATTCTGCATGGCTGGACTGGACTTCGGCGACGACCGCCCGCGCATCCGCAAGCTCGAGGACCGCTTGCTGCTCAGCGCGACGCCCGAGGCTTCGGTCGAGGGGCTCGACGACACGTCGCTGATCAACGAAGGCTTCACCTTCACGCTGGAGTTCGACAACACCGCCGATCCCGCCGCCGCGGACCCGCAGGGCTTCGCGCCCTTCATGGACCTCGCCGTCGATCCGGGCGCGCAGATCCAGTCGGCCGACTACGAGGGCCGCGCCGTCTCGCTGCAGGAGGTGGGGACCTGGGACGGCACGCAATGGGTCGACGGCGCCGGCGATCCGATCGTGCAGCACCCGCTCGACCGCGTCGGCGGCCAGCTGCAGCTGCCCGACGGCACGGTGGAAGGACAGACCTGGTATCTGCTGGAGCTGCCCTTCGGCAGCTATGGGCCGGAGCAGCCCGCCCTGCCCATCAACATCTCCGGCACGCTGAACGAAAGCGCCGATCCCGGCTCGCCGGAACAGGGCGCGATTCCCGGCGTGCCGGTGGCGATCAGCGGGCGCGGCGGCTTCAAGTTCGGCCTCGACGCGCTCGACAATCCCTCGACCGACCCGCTGGTGCAGCAGGCCACCGCGACCACCGACGCCATCACGCCGGTGGTCATGACCCTGACCAAAAGCGTCGATCTGCCGGAGAACGAGACGGCGCAGGGACCGAACTTCACCTTCGACTACGTGATCACCGTGGACGTCGCCGACGGCGAGACGGTCACCGATGTCGAGGTGACCGACCTGCTGCCCGACAACCTGCATTTCCTGACCGCGACCTCGGACGTGCCGCTCAGCGCGGTCGACGCGCCGGGCGTCGACGGGCGGGCGGCGGGGATCCCGGGCCTCGACACGGGCTCCACCGCCACGTTCGAATTCGCCACGCTCGTCGGGGCCCAGGGCGCCGACGCGGTGATCCGCCTGACCGCCTACGCGCCGGAAACGGACGCCGGCGGCGCCGACCTGATCGACACGACCGCGCCGACCAGCACCACCGCGCTCAACGAAGCCTCCGTGACCGCCGACTACAACGGCGTGCCCCTTGGCGGCGCCGCAGCGGGCCTGCTGGAGGACGACGCGCTGGTCGCCATCCGCCCCTTCGCCGTGCAGAAATCGGCCGCGGTGGACGGCGGCGGCCCCGCCGTGCCCGGCGCGCTTGTGCGCTACACGGTGAACATCGACGTCTCCGACTATCAATCCATCGACGACCTGGCGCTGACCGACATCCTGCCCGACGGCATGACCCTGGTGACCGGCATGGCGGACGGCGAGGACCGCACGCCCACCGTGACGGGCGCTCAGGACGGCGCCGCCATCGCCCTGACGCTCGACCCCGTGGCAGGTCCGGGCGAGGAGGCGGAGCTGACCACGCAGATCCTGCCCTCCACCGACCCGGAGGCCCCGTTCGCGCAGCAGATCGTCTTCGACCTGGCGGCGGCGGAGCGGAACGACGGCGGCGACGGGACGTTCGGCGGCGACCTCTTCATGGGCGATCCGCAGCAGGGCGGCACGACGCTGTCGCTGGTCTACTTCGCGCGGATCGAAGAGACCTATCGAGAGCCGGCCAGAGGGTCCGTCGTCGTCAACGACCGCTTGCCCAACACCATCGCCGGCGGCGCGACCACGTCCGACGGCGGGGCGGAGAGCGAGGGCGACGGCTCCGGCGCGGGCGTCGCCGTGCCGCCGCCCGAGACCGAAAAGTCGGTCTACGCGGTCAACGGCGTGATCGGCCCGGCCACCGACATCGCGCCGGGCGACGAGGTCACCTACCGCCTGCGGGTGGACGTGTCGGCCGCCGATCTCAACAACCTGATCATCGAGGACTACCTGCCGCTGCCCGTCTTCGACGTGGATGCGGCGGGCGGCTTCGTCTTCGACGGGACGGCGACGGGCGTGCCGGCGCCCTACACGATCATCCTGGGGCCCGACGACGATCTGACCGGCGCCACCGCGCGCGCCGGCGCCCCGACGGTCACCACGCTGAATTCGGCCAACGGCATCCGCATCGCCTATGACGACTTCACCGAGACGGACAGCCCCGGCGGCGTCATCGAGCTGCTCTACACCGTGCCGGCCGCCGACACGCCCTTCGCCGACGGTCTGTCGCTGGTGAACCAGGCGCTGTTCCTGACCGGGGACAGCCGCGACCAGCTCGCCAATTCCCAGGTCGCGATCGACGCGCTGACGATCCGGCAGCCGGACCTGTCGCTGACCAAGGGCGTCGTGGCCACGGACGCCACGGGCGGCGCCACCGGCACGGTCGAATTCACGCCGGGCGCCGCGGCCCCCGCCGAAATCAGCTTCGACCTCGAGCAGGCGGGCGGCGATCCGGCCTTCACCGTGTCCTCGCCCCTGACCACCGCGATCCTCGACGCCTCGCCCATCGACAGCGACCTGGCCGGCGTCGATGCCGGCGACCGGGTGAAGTTCGCCATCACCGTGGTGAACTCCGGCGGCGAGGACGCCTTCGACATCGCCATCGAGGACGCGCTGCCGGTCTTCGAGATCAACGGCGCGCCGCAGGCCGACCACGCCTTCGCCATCCCCTCGGACGGGCTGCGCCTCGACGTGCGCCTGGGCGACGGAACCGAGATCATCGAGGATCAGACCGGCGTCGCCCCGCTCAGCTGGTCCGGGGACCTGTTCGGCGGGGGCATCGTGATCAACGACGGCGCCTCGGACGGCGCGCTGGCCGCGGACGGGGCGGACGACGGGCGCAACATCGTCATCGTCAGCTACGAGCTGATCGCCGAAACCGCCATCACCCCCAACGTCACGCTGACCAACAAGGCGGAGCTGACCCGCTACGCCTCCATCGAGGGCGGTTCGAATTTCACGCTGGGCGTGGAAGGTGATTTCGTCGACTCGGCCGACGTCTCCACCCCCGGCGTCGCCTTCGACAAGCGCGTGACCGCGACGTCGAACGACCTGACGCCGGGCGGCAACGCCAGCGACGGCGGCGACGTGCCCGGCGGCAACGGCGCCGCCATCGGCGAGGTCGTGACCTACCAGCTGGAGGTCACGATCCCCGAGGGCGAAACCAACATCGAGATCGTGGACCGCCTGCCCTCCGGCTTCCGCCTCTTCGACGCCGCCTTCGCCGGCGGCGACGGCGCACCGGTTCTGGCGACCAGCTACGTGGACGCCAACGGCGATGCGCAAAGCTTCGCGGGCGACATCGTGCAGGTCGACGGCGACGCGCCCCTCGCCGACGGCGCCGCGCTGGCCTTCACCGTGGCCTCCAACGACCGCGACATCCGCATCAACATCGACGCCGCGACGGCCGCCGCGTCCTCGGGCACGGCCGACCAGACCTTCGCCATCGTCTACAAGGCCATCGTCACCGACGAGCGGAACGCCGGCGGCAACCCCGTGCGCGACCGCGGCGACAACGTCAGCAACCGCGCCGACCTGACCACGGACACCACCGACCGCATCCGCGTCCGCGACAACGTGCGGATCATGGAGCCCGAGCTGTCGATCGAGAAGCAGTTCGGTCCCAACGGCCAGGACGACTTCGTCGAGGGCGGCGTCGACTCCACCATCGACCTGACCATCACCGTCGAAAACGCCAACCGCAGCCGCACCAGCCCCGCCTACGGCCTGACCTTCACGGACGAGAACCTGTCGAAGGACTTCTTCTCGGCCGTGAACTCCGTCACCCTGCGCGCCGGGAACAATCAGCCCGACCTGCAGGCCCGCATCGACGCCGGCGAGATCACCGTTCAGGTGGTCGACAACGTCGCCGAAAACCGGTTCGAGCTGGTGGTCGCCTCCGACGACACGTTCTTCATCGACCGCAACGAGGATCTGATCCTCGAGGCCGAACTGCAGATCAACCCGGACCTGCCGGCCGGCTCCGTGCTCGACAACACGGTCACGATCCCCGAGGGCGGCTTCTCCTCCCTGCCCGGCACGCCGGAGGTGGAGCGCGAGTACGGCGAGCTCGCCGCCTCGGACGAGCTGTTCGCCATCGGCCCGGAGATCACCAAGACGGTGATCAGCACATCGCTTTTCGCCGACGACGACCCGAACGTCGCGGTCGGGGAACTGGTGACCTACCAGGTCGATCTGGACCTGCCGCGCGGCACGGTCGCCGATCTGGTGATCATCGACGATTTCGACACGACCGGCGATCCCGCCCTCGAAGGAATGCTGGAGCTGCTGTCCATCGACAGCGTGACCGTGGGCGCGGACCTGGCGCTCGCCGACTTCGCCGGGGGCCTGGCCACCACCGATTTCACGTTGCTGGACGACAACGGCGACGGGCGCGACGACGGCTTCTCCATCGACATCGGGAACGTCGCCAACACCGCCGGCGCCGGCGCGGGCGACGAGACACAGCGCATCCGCATCGAATTCACCGCCCGCGTGATGAACGACGCCGCCGTGCGAGACGGCGTGGTCCATGCCAACCAGGCGCAGGCAGACTTCACCGTCATCGACGGCGGCGCGAACGCCCCGCGCAGCCTGACCGACGACGCCGAGATCACGATCCGGGAGCCGGACGTGGGCGTCGAGAAATCCTCGAACGCGCCCGCCTCCGGCGTCGATGCCGGCGACGAGGTGACCTACACGCTGCAGATCGGCCCCCGCGGGGCCGGCGGCGACGTGGTCGGCGCCTTCGATCTGTTCGTGGAGGACACCCTGCCCGAGGGCATGGCGCTGGTCGGCGGCTCGGTCATCGTGGCCGGCGGCGATGCCGACGCGGCCTTCTACAAGACGCTTTCCGCCGACGACGTGCAGATCGTCACGGGCCCGGGCGGCGAGACGATCATCCGCGTGGACGGCGGCGGGGCCGGCGACGGCTTCGATCTGGCGCCGGGCGACACGGCGACGATCACCTACCGCGCCACGGTGCTGGCCGATGCCCAGGTCGGCGACGATTTCGAGAACGAGGCGAGGCTGACCTACGCCTCTCTGCCTTCGCTGGACCCGATCAGCGGGCTGGATCCGGCTCTGCCGGCCTCCGGCACGCCCGCGGACGCGCAGCGGCGCGACGGCTCGGGCGTGGATTTCGACGCGTTCGACGACACGGATCATCCGCGCGACGACGCCTCGATCGCCAACAATTACGGCGATGCGGCGGTCGAGCTGGTCGAGGTCCTCACCCCCGGCGCCATCGTCAAGACCGCCGACGCGGCCGAGTACGTGATCGGCGACCTGATCGCCTACCGGATCGACGTGCCCCTGATCGAAGGCGTCACCGCCGGCGGCGTCTTCACCGACGCGCTGCCCCAGGGCCAGGCGTTCGAGCTGACCGGCGCCACGGTGGCCGACAGCCTCACCGCGGTGGACGGCGACGGAAACGCCCTGACCATCCTCGACGCCCGCATCGATACGGTCGGCGGGCTCGACACGCTGGTCATCGAGTTCGACGACATCACGCTGCCGGACGACAACGCCGCCGCGAACGATGTGATACGCGTCGCCTTCACCGCGCGCGTGCTGAACGAGGCGGTGAACCAGGACGGCGAGACGCCTGAAAACCTCGCCCGCTTCGCCCAGGACACCACCGATCCCGCCGCCCCGACCCTGACCCGCGAGGACACGGTCCAGGTGGAGATCGTGGAGCCGTCGCTCGCCGTCTCCAAAACCTCCGACGCCGGCCCCGATCTCGATGCGGGCGACGTGGTCGCCTACACGCTGGACGTGACGCATGACGCCGCCTCCGGCGCCGACGCCTTCGAGGTGACGCTGACCGACCGCGTTCCCGACGGCCTCGGGTCCCTGACCGTGACCGAGGCGACGCTGAACGGCGCGGATGTCTCCGCGCTCTTCTCCTTCTCCGGCCAGAACCTGGTCCTGGACCCCGCCGCCGATCTGGACCTCGGCCTCGGACAGCTGCTGCGCGTGCGCTACACGGCCGTGGTGCAGGACAGCGTCGAACCGGGCACGCTGTTCGAGAACACCGCGACCGCCGCCTGGACCTCGCAGGACGGCGACCGGAACTCCGGCGCGCCGAACGGCGAGCGCATCGGAACCGCCGGCGACGCCCTGAACGACTACCTGGCCTCCGGCGACGCCGACGCGCGCGCCAGCGCCACAATCTCCATCGACAAATCCGTCGTCGGCGCCGCCGCCTACGCCATCGGCGACCCGCTCGCCTACCAGCTCGACATCGGTCTGACCGAGGGCACCCTGCGCAACGTGACGATCACGGACGTGATCGAGCCCGGCATCGCCATCGACCCGACATCCCTGCGCGTCATCGCCAGCGGCTTCGGCGGCGCGCCCCCCGCCATCACCGACGTGACCCTGGTCGACCTCGCCGGCGGCGCCCGCCAGCTGACCTTTTCGCTGGACAACGTCCCGACGGAGCTCGGCGCCCAGATCCTCAACCCCGGCGACAACGATCTCGGCAACAACACGATCCGCATCGCCTACGATGCGGTGGTGGAGAACGTCGTCTCCAACCAGGCCGGCGTCGAGGTGGACAACGACGTCGCGCTGACCGCAGACGGCGCGGACGACGCCGATGACGCCGCCGGCGTCACGATCCTGGAACCGGATCTGGCGGTGTCCAAGACGATCGTGTCGCCGGTCGGTTCGGTGGATGCGGGGGACGTGGTCGTCTACGAGGTCGTGCTCGAGAACGTGGGGACGTCGACGGCGTTCGAGGC
>JBCBYE010000604.1:0-2948 GCA_039816075.1 Pseudomonadota bacterium
CCGCCCCCCTCGCGCAGCAGGACGCGCGGGGCGGGACGGCTCTGGTCGAGGACCAGGGACCGCATCTCCTCCAGCGCCGCGTCGAGGTCGGGGTCGCCCTCGGACAGGCGCGAGCCGGCGAGCAGGATCAGGGGCGGGTCCAGCAGGTTCGCCAGGTTGCCCAGCGCCAACCCCAGATAGCGGGCGGAGCGGCGCAGGATCGAGCGGGCCGAGGCGTCGCCCGCCCGCGCCGCCGCCTGCAGCCCCTCGACCGTGCGCGGCGGCGCGCCGGCGCCCGAGAGGGCGGCGTCGTAGGCCTGCGCCTCGCGCAGCAGGGCGTAATCGGCGACATAGGCCTCAAGGCACCCGCGGCGGCCGCAGCGGCAGAGGGCGCCGTCGAGCTCCACCTTGGCATGGCCGATCTCCAGCGCCGGTCCGGCCGCGCCGCGCCAGAGGCGGCCGTCGAGCACCAGGCCGAGGCCGACGCCGTTCTCCACGGTGACGACGGCGAAGTCGGACTGGGCGCGGCCGGCGCCGAACCATTGCTCGCCCAGCGCCAGCAGGTTGGCGTCGTTGTCGATGGAGGCGGGCAGGCCCAGCGCCTCGGTCAGCGCGGCGCCGAGCGCGACGTCGCGATCGGCGAGGAGCGGCGACCAGCAGGCGAGGCCGGCGCCGTGATCCACCACCCCCGGCAGGCCCGCGCCCACGGCGGCGATGTCGCCGCGGTCGAGCCCGGCCTGGGCGAGGGCGGCGTCGAGGGCGGCGGCGGCCTCGGCCGCGAGGGCCGCGGCATCACCCCGCGGGCCGGCCCCCGATCCGTGACCTGATCCGTGGCCTGATCCCGGGCCGGGGCCCTGATCCGGGCCCTGATCTGGGCCTTGGCGGGGCAGCGTGGCGCGCGCCAGCTCGGCCCCTGCGAGGTCGAAGATCACGGCGGTGTTGGCATGGTCCGAAAGGTTCAGGCCGGCCACGCGCCGGGCCTCGGCCCGCACGGCGAGGGCCACGGGGGGCCGGCCGCGGGCGGCGTCGCCCTCGCGCCGGGGCGAGACCGCCTCTTCGATCAGCCCCTCGGCCAGCAGTTCGGCCGAGAGGGTGGTGACCGAGGCGGGGCTGACGCCCAGCCGCTTGGCCAGGTCGATGCGCGACAGGCGGCCGGCGGCGCGCACCTGTTCGAACGCATGGGCGCGCAGGGCCCCATGGGGGTCGGCGCGCGCGGCGGAGGCGGTGGAGGCCGGACGCAAAAGAGGGCCGCAGCCGGGGGCGTCGCGCGCCGGAGGGGGGGCGGAGAGAGGGCCGGAGACGGAGGCGCCAGGCGGCGAAGCGCCCGGCATCCGCCGCGACGGCCCCCCGGTCGCCTCCGCGGGCGAACTCCCGGCCGCCTCTGCGGGCGAAGGCCCGGGCTCCTCGACGGGCGAAGGCCCGGGCTCCTCGACGGGCGAAGGCCCGGGCTCCTCGACGGGCGAAGGGCCGGTCGCGGCCCCCGTCGCGCGCCCGGCGGTCGGGGGCGAGGCGCGCCGGGGCGCGGGGTCGGGGCGCGAGGAGGGGGGCGACGGAGGGATCGGCTCGTCCATTCTTTCAGCGACGGCAATTAATCAGCGGCGGCCTGTCGCAGCGCATCCTGCGCACAGCGGGCTTTCGCCGCCATACGACACAGGTCGGAGGCTGAAACGCAAATATTATTTTGACATCTGAAAAAACACGCGGCAGCTTGAGGGCAGCCCGAAAGCCCCCGAGGATCGGGTCAACCCGCAATGCCGGGCCCAATGAATTCGCAGGGAGCGAAACCCATGAGAAGAGCGCTGTCGCTCGCGGCCGTCGTCGCCGCGGGTCTTTCCGCCCATGCCGCGCAGGCGCAGGACATCACCGTCGGCGTCAGCTGGTCCAACTTCCAGGAAGAGCGCTGGAAGACCGACGAGGCCGCCATCAAGGGCGCGCTGGAGGCCGCGGGCGCGGCCTATGTCTCGGCCGACGCGCAATCCTCCTCGGCCAAGCAGCTGAGCGACATCGAAAGCCTGATCGCGCAGGGCGTCGACGCCCTCATCATCCTGGCGCAGGACGCCCAGGCCATCGGCCCGGCGGTGCAGGCGGCGGCGGACGAGGGCATTCCCGTCGTCGGCTACGACCGGCTGATCGAGGATCCGCGCGCCTTCTACCTGACCTTCGACAACGTCGAGGTGGGGCGCATGCAGGCGCGGGCGGTGTTTGCGGCGCAGCCGACCGGCAATTACGTGATGATCAAGGGCTCTCCCACCGATCCCAACGCCGATTTCCTGCGCGGGGGCCAGCAGGAGGTGCTGCAGGCCGCCATCGATGCGGGCGACGTCGTGATCGTGGCCGAGGCCTATACCGACGGCTGGCTGCCGGCGAACGCGCAGCGCAACATGGAGCAGATCCTGACGGCGCAGGACAACGACGTGGACGCGGTCGTCGCCTCCAACGACGGCACGGCGGGCGGCGTCGTGGCGGCGCTGACGGCGCAGGGCATGGAGGGCCTTCCGGTGTCCGGCCAGGACGGCGACCACGCCGCGCTGAACCGCGTGGCGCGGGGCACGCAGACCGTCAGCGTCTGGAAGGATGCGCGCGATCTGGGCCGCGAGGCCGGCGAGATCGCCGTGGCGCTGGCCCAGGGCGCGGCCATGGGCGACGTCGAGGGCGCGGGCGAGTGGACCTCGCCCGGCGGCACGACGCTGACGGCCAAGTTCCTGGCGCCGCTGCCGGTGACGCAGGACAACCTGTCGGCCGTGACCGAGGCGGGCTGGATCACCGTGGACGCGCTGTGCAACGGCGTGTCGAACGGCCCGGCGCCCTGCAACTGATCCCCGACCCCCGACCCCCGACCTCCGCATCCATCCCACCGCCTGCCCCTGCCTCCTCGCCTGCCGGAGGGGCCAGCCGGAGCCGCGAAGCAATGGAGAAGCCCCTCGACGAAGCCATGGCCCTGTGCTCCCCGCCGCCGAGCGCTCCGCCGG